>CASELH010000030.1 GCA_949288715.1 uncultured Bacteroides sp.
TGAATCTCCGGGGCTACTCCGAGCGTGTTTTTGCTAAACGGCAGGAAACTCGCTTCGCTCAGACAACCTGCCGTTCTTCACGCAAAAACGCGCTCTCCGTTTCACGCCCCTCCGCTTAGGCGCGGCCATGCGGCATTGGGCGACAGGTCTCACGACCTGTGAGACGCGGCACGCCACGTCTCTACATAGTACGGTTTGATGCCGCATGGCTTTCCGGCATTGACCGGCGGGCGTGAAGCGGCGGGCGGCCGGATGCCGTTAAAAAGGGCAGACTGTCTGAGCGAAGCGAGTTTCTGCCCTTTAGGCAGGAGGCCGACCGGAGTAGCCCGACGGGCACAGCCGGGGTCCTTTCTTTTTGGCATTTCATTGCTCTCCCCCTTTGCTTTGCCGTCGCATGTACTCGGAGGGGGTGATGCCGAACTCTTCCTTGAAGTGCTTGGTGAAGATTTTGGGCGAGTTGTAGCCCAGCTGGTAGGCTATTTCGGCCACTTGCAGCTGGCTTTCGGCCAGGAGCTGCTGGGCGCGCTTCATGCGGATGAGGCGGATGAACTCGAGGGTGGTTTTGCCCGTAATCTTGATGAGTTTCTTGTAGAGGTAGCCGCGCGAGATGTTGAGCCGGGCGGCGAGGTCTTCCACGGAAAAGTCGGCGTTGTTGATGTTGTCTTCCACAATCTGGATGGCTTTTTCCACAAACTGCCGGTCCAGGGGGGTGATGGCGATGCGGCTGGGCTCTATCTTCAGCTGTTCGCCGGGTTGTTGCTGCTTTTTCAGGTTGTTTTCCAGGAGTTTGCCTATGCGCAGTTTCAGTATCTCCATGTTGAAGGGCTTGGTGATGTAGTCGTCGGCGCCGGTGTTGAGGCCTTCCAACTGGTACTCCTCGCTGGCCCGGGCAGTGAGCAGGATGACGGGGATGTGCTGCGTGCGGGGGTCGGATTTGAGGGCGGTGCAGAGGTCCAGGCCGTTCATGTCGGGCATCATGACGTCGCTGATGACGATGTCCGCCGTCTCCGCCTTCAGCATGTCCAGGGCTTCGCGGCCATTGGCGGCCTTCAGCACGTTGTAGCTGGTGGCAAGGCAGGCGCTGAGGAAGTCGAGGAAGTCGGCATTGTCATCTACCAGCAGCAGGGTGTAGCTGTGGCCGCCGTCGTCGGCCGGTGTGCCGGGCAGGGGCGTGCTTTCTCCTCCGGGTGCTTCTTCCGCCAGGGCCGGCGTACCCGCCTGCATGGGCAGGCTGATGGTGAAGATACTGCCTTTGGGGGTGTTGGCGGCCACCTGGATGTTGCCTTTGTGCATCTTGATGTATTCGGCCACCAGGTACAGGCCTATGCCGCTGCCGCCCAGGTGGTTTTCCTGGCGTTCGGCCTGGTAGAAGCACTGGAATATCTTCTCCTGCTGCCCGGGGTCGATGCCGCAGCCGGTGTCGCAGAACTGCATGACGACGTTGCCTGCCGCCGTGGTGATGCGCACTTCGATGCTGCCGCTGTCTTCGGTGAACTTGAAGGCGTTGGACAGCAGGTTCATGGCTATCTTGCGCACCTTGTCGTAGTCAAAGTCCATCAGGATGGCGGGCTGCCGGACGTCGAGGGTGTAGGCTATGCCCCGCTTCCGGGCAATGGTTTCGAAGGCTTGGAACTGGTCTTTCACCAGGGCCACGATGTCGCCGTGCATGTAGCGGATGGTTTCGCCGTGGGCATCCAGCTTGCGGAAGTTGAGCAGCTGGTTGATGAGCTCCAGCAGGTAGCGGGCGTTGCTTTGCACGGTGCCCAGCAGGCCGTTTTTGTGCTGCGGGTTTTTGTCGAGAAACTCCTCGAGCGGGTTGATGATGAGCGAGAGGGGAGTGCGCAGCTCGTGGCTGACGTTGGCAAAAAACTGCATCTTCATGTCCGTCAGCTTCTGCTGGCGCTCGTTTTCCTGCTCTATGGCTTTGAGGGCGGCCACCCTGCGGTGCTTGGCGCGGAGGCGTGCCACGCCGCCCCAGCAGGCTAGCAGGGCGATGGCCGTGAAGATGCAGTAGGCCCACCACGTGCGGTACCAGGGGGGCAGGATGAGGATTTTGAGCGTCTTGACGTTGGGCGACCACATGTACTCGGAGTTGCAGGCGCGGACTTGCAGCTCGTAGGTGCCCGGGGGCAGGAGGGAGAACTCTATGCGGTTGCCGGCGGCGTAGTTCCATTTGCCCGGCTGCCCTTTGAGGCGGTAGGCGTAGCGCACTTTGCGCGGCTCCATGAAGTCGAGGGTGGAGAAGTGGAGGCGGAAGGAGGGGACTTCACGGTCCAGGGTAATGGTGGTGGCACACTCGGGCGACTTGCCGTTGAGCATCTGCGGCAGGGGGGTGTATTGCGGCTCTATCTCGGTGAGGTACACCTCGGCCTTGTAGTCGTCGTGGGCTATCTCTTGCGGGATGATGGTGGTGTAACCGTTGGGGGTGCCTACGAGGATGTTGCCGTTGCGCAGTTTGTACATGCCCCGTTCGCTGGCATCGTTCGAGATGAGGCCATCGTTGACATCGTAGCTGGTGATGCTGAAGGCCTCCCCCGACAGGTTGATGCGGGCAATGCCGTTGCAGGTGCCTACCCACATCTGGCGGTTGTTGTCTTCGGCAATGGCGGTGACCATGTTGGCGGGCAGGCCGTTGTGGTGGTCTATGTAGCCTATGCTGTCGGTGTTGAGGTTCCACCAGGCTATGCCTTGGCTGCCGCCCATCCATAGGATGCCCCGGCTGTCCCGGCAGATGGTGTAGAGAAATTGCTTTTCCAGCGTCTGGCTATTGCGCCTGTTGCTGCGGATGAAGTGGTGCTGCCTGCTGGCGGTGTTGAGCATGAGGAGGCCTTGCGAGGTGGCTACGTAGAGGGTGTCGTGGCCGGCATAGAGCAGTTCGCGTATGCTCAGCCAGCCCTGCCTGTTGAGCAGGGTATCCATCTTGCCTGTGCGGGTATCCAGGCGCTGGATGCAGCCGTCCAGTACGCCGATGAGCATATTGCCCTGTTCGTCTTCCTGTATGCCGTAGATGTCGTTTTCCAGCAGTCCGCTGTTCTCGCTGGTGTACTGCGTCAGCTTGCCCTGGTCGTAGCATATCAGACCGTTCTGGAAGGTGCCCAGCCATAGCCTGCCGCGGCTGTCTTTCTTCAGGGTGACGATGACGTTGGCGGGCGTGGGCACCTGTTGGGGCATGGGGTCGTTGCGGCCTTGGCGCATCAGGCCTCCGCCGTCGGTGCCATACCAGGTGTAGAGCGAGTCTTCGCAGAAGGACAGGATGTCGTTGTAGCGCCATAACCGCTGGTTCAGGAATACTTGCGACTGGGGCACGTAGTAGGACACCCCGTGACGGAAGTTGCCTATCCACACAATGCCTTCGCGGTCTATGTGTATGGTGCTGAGGTTGTTGCTGGCAATGGTGTGCGACTTCAGCGGGTTGTGCGCAAATTGGGTCAGTGCACCCGATTGCAGTTGGTAGATAAAAGCACCTAGGTGGCTGGTGATGAGCCAGATGTTGCCATTGCCGTCTTCGGCTATGCTGCGTATGCGATTGAACTGTTCGTGGTGGGTGGGTAGCTTGATTTCCTGCCATTCCGTCTGAAGGTTTTTCTTGTAGAGCAGCAGGCTGTTCTGGAAGGTGTGCACCCAGATGCCGTCGTTGCTGTCCACGTAGACTTTTGGGAAGTGCCTGCGCAGCAGGCTGCCGTATTGGGAGGGGATGGCCACCTCTTGGTTGAGGGAAGAGTTGATGTCGGTGATGAAAAGCCTGCCGTCGTTGTAGATGGAGTAGATGTATTTGTCGGTGACAAACAGCCTGGGGGTGGAACTGCCCATCAGGGGATACATTTTGGTCATCTTCTGCTGGGGGTTGTAGAGGTAAATCTTGTGGTCGCCATACACCCACAGGCACTTCTGCCTGTTGTCCATGCCTGCTGTGGAGATGGTGTCGCAGGGAATGTTGAAGCGGCGCAGCCTGGTCGGGGTGTCGGGGTCGAAATGCCCCGTCTGGTAGTTATATATGGTGTAGCCCTGCTCGGTGCCTATCCAGATGTTGCCGTCCCAGTCTTCAAAGATGTTGCTGATGCTGTTGCTGGGCAGGCCGTCGGTGTCTTGGTAGTATTGCTGCAGGTTGTAAGAGTCGTGCCGGTTGAGCCCAGAGTTGGTGCCAATCCACAGGAAGCCCCTGCTGTCGCGGTACAGGCAGTTGATGTTGTTGTTTGAAAGGCCCTCGGAGGTGGTGATGTGGCGGAACATGACCCGCTCTGTGATGTTGGAGTACACGCGCGGTGACAGCAGCAGGCAGGCGATGAGGAATACAAGGTAACAAATGGGGAAAGGGACGTGTTTTTTCATGTCGTGCTTCATTTAAACATGGGGCAAAACTATCAAAAAAATGCAAGTTGTAAAAGTGCAGGTGGGTTTTGTATCTTTCTTTGGGGGCTTTTATTTGTGTTTGGGCGGGAATAAGAACCCAAATGAGTACTTTTTTGGATACATTCAGCTTCTTAAAAAGTAAGCATCTTAACTGTAATCTTAAGACAAAAAAGCTTAATTTTGCCCTATCCAATGTTGAACACTTAACCATCACCGCCATGAAAAACAGTTTTATTACTTCTATCTGCATCGCGGCTTTATGCATCGCAACCATTCTCCCGGCCTATGCACAGCCGGACGCCGTAAAGACACTGCACGATGAAATAGTGTCGGACTTGAAGCACAACATCCTTTCTTTTTGGGAAAAATACAGCGTAGATCCTGCGGGCGGTTTTTATGGCACGGTGGGGCGTGACGGCACGCCGGTGCCCGATGCCCCGAAAGGCGGGGTGCTGAATGCGCGCATCTTGTGGACATTCTCCACGGCTTACCGCATGTATGGCAATGAGGCTTACCGGGAGCTGGCCGACCGGGCGCAACGTTACTTCATAGACCACTTCATCGACCCCGAGTATGGTGGCGTGTATTGGCTGATTAAGGCAGACGGTACTCCGCTGGACACGGATAAACAGACGTATGGTTGCTCGTATGCCATTTATGGCTTGGCAGAACACTTTAGGGCTACCGGCAATCTGGAAAGCTTGCAGAAAGCCATCGACATTTACCACACTATGGAGGAGAAAATAAAAGACCCGGCGAAGGACGGCTACATCGAGTCCTTTACCCGCGAGTGGGGCACTCCCGAGAAGCTAGGGTATGACGGCGACGGGGTGGCCACCAAGACCATGAATACACACATCCATGTGCTGGAAGCCTATACCGCTTTATATAAAGTGTGGAGGGACTGCGGGCTGCGCGAGCGCCTGGAAAAGCTGATAGAGATACTGACCACCCATCTGTATAACGCGCAAACGCACCACTTGATACTGTATTGCGACTCGGACTGGAACAGCCTGAACGACATCGACTCTTATGGCCATGACATTGAGACCTCCTGGTTGTTGATGGAAGCCGCGGAAGTGCTGGATGACCCGCAAATCTTTGAGCGGTGCAAGAAGGTGGCTCTGGAGCTTGCCGATGCTTCGCTGAAAGAGGGCATCAACGCCATGGGGGCGATGATGTATGAAAGGCATGGCGACAAGGTGCGGAGAGATGCATCGTGGTGGTGCCAGGCCGAGACGGTGGTGGGTTGCATCAATGCCTGGCAGCTGACGGGCAAGCAGACTTATCTGGATAGCGCCATCCGCACGTGGAACTTCATTAAGGAGCGGATGATAGACAAGGAATATGGCGAGTGGTTCCGCACCGTCTCCGAAGACGGAACGCCCCGTTACAATGAGCCAAAGGCCAGCATGTGGAATTGCCCCTACCACAATAGCCGGATGGGATTTTGGATGGATGAGAACCTACTGCAGAAATAGTATTGTGACTTTAACTATAGTTGTTAATTTAAATTGTGTAGATTTATGAAAAACTGTTTGAACCGAAAACTGGTATGTTTGGCCTTGTTATCCCTATGGGGGGCGGGACAAATGGCAAGTGCAAATGCTGTCTTCAAGGCAGAGGAGCCGCATCTACAGACCACTCAACAGTCGTTTACGATTATGGGTACGGTTGTAGATTCTACGGGGGAGTCCATTATTGGGGCAAGTATCCTTCTAAAGGGTACGACCATTGGCGTTGTTTCCGATATAGACGGTAATTTCAGCTTGAATGTCCCCGGGCCTGGAATCCTTGAAATTTCGTACATGGGTTATAAGACTCAGGAAATAAGCATCACGGCTACTACACCATCACTACGTATTGTGTTGGAAGACGATGCCGAAATGTTAGAAGATGTAGTGGTTATCGGGTATGGTGTTGTTAAGAAAACTGATCTTACCGGTTCGGTGACTTCCGTGAAATCTGATGATCTGATGAAGCGTAACCCGATTGACATTGGTCAAGGCTTGCAGGGTGCAGCAGCCGGTGTGCAGGTCTTGCGTAATTCAGGTGACCCCCGTGGCGGAACTACCATCCGTATCCGTGGTGTGGCTACGGTTAACGGGTCGGCCGACCCACTGTATGTAGTGGATGGCGTGCAGGTGGGTACGAGTATCGATTTTCTGAATCCCAGCGATATCGAGAGCATTGAGATTCTGAAAGATGCTTCAGCTACGGCGATTTACGGATCGCAAGGCGCAAACGGTGTGATTATGATTACCACGAAACAAGGACAGAAGGGGCAGGCTCGTTTGGACGTTACGGCTAATTGGGGTATCAGCCAAAGCACGAATCCTCTGAACGTGGGCACCATTCAAGACTTTGTGAAGGCTGTTCGCATAGCTAAACAACACGATGGGACACCTTTTACCGAGATGGCTTGGGCCGACCCGTCGTTGGACAGCCGCCTGCACAATATCGACTGGCAGGATGTGATGACACGTACAGCCTTACAGCAGAATTACAATCTGTCTGTGTCGGGCGGTACGGATAAATCACAAGCACGCATTTCGTTTGGATACCTGGACAATGAAGGTATCGTGGTACGGTCTAAATTCCAACGTTTCACTACTCGTCTAAATGTGACGCATACGGTGAAGGATTTCATTCATTTGGGTGCGAGTGTCGCTTTTGTGTACGGTCATTATCAAGGCAGCGGCAATGCATACAGTTTTGCATCTGCTATCCCATCGATGGATACGCTGGATGAAAACGGTGAGCTTGTGAATGTCCCTATTCGTTGGCCAGACGGCACGTGGGGACATTACAAAAAAGAAATGTCAGGCGATATCGAAAAGAACGTAGATAACTTGTATGCCGCAGCTATGGAGCGGGATAGCCGAAACCGTTATCACCAGGTACTGACCAATGCCAACCTGGACATCGACATTGTGGACGGACTGAAATTCCATACGGTATTCAGCTATAACAACAATGAACAGGAGTACGATGCCTACTCGCCTGAAAATCATAGAACTGCTTATTCGGATAACCTTCCGGATAACTTCTCGATGAGCCACAACAGCTATAATACAGTAGGCATAGAGTCCTATTTCACGTATGATTTGACCAAGAACAATCACCGCTTGGGCTTAATGGCCGGTTATTCTGCCAATAGTACCCGTAGCAAGGATTTGTATGGTATAGGTTACAACATGCCGGCTCCCAATATCCGCAGGATTGAGCTAACTACTGAGCCTTCGTCCCGAAATGTGACGGGCGGCTACGGGTTGCCGGTACGATATGTGTCTTGGTATGGCCGGGTCAACTATACGTTGAAAGACCGTTATTTACTGACAGCAACAGTACGTAGGGACGGGTCTTCCAATTTCGGCGCCGGGAACCGCTGGGGTACGTTCCCCTCAGCTTCGTTGGCATGGCGCTTGTCGGAAGAGGAGTTCATTAAGGATCTCGACCTGTTCAGCAATCTGAAGCTTCGCTTCGGCTGGGGGCAGACCGGCAATGCTGGTAATGCAACTAATCTATCGGTAGATCAGCTGACATCCCAATATATGATGTATTATTGGTGGCAAAACGGAGTAACTGTTACGGCTCCGGGGCTTGCCCAAGATGTAATAGTAGATACAAACCTGAAATGGGAAACCAACGAACAGTATAACATCGGCCTGGATTTGGGATTCTTCAACAATAAGTTGAACATTACATTGGATTACTTCATCCGTTCGGCCAAGGACTTACTGCTCTATAAGGCCGTTCGTCCTTCTACTGGATTTGACAACGTGTATACCAACGCCGGGGAAATCCGCAACCGAGGATTTGAATTCTCCATCAACTACACTACTCAGATAGGGAAAGACTGGAGCATCAACGCCACTTTGAACGGTTCTACCTTGAAGAATGAAGCTGTGGACGTAGGTGATGATATTTTTTACTCGGGCAATGTTGATACCGGCTATCTTTGGGACAACTACAGTATCACCCGCAATGGCTATCCGGTGGGAGCTTTCTACGGTTGGGTAGTGGACGGTATTTTCCAGAACCAGGCAGAGATTGATGCTGCCAATGCGGCTGCAGCTGCTGCCACGAATGGCGAAACCCAGTACTATCAGTTTGGTAATACGTTACTCAAACCGGGAGATTACAAATATAAGGATTTGAACGGCGATGGCTATGTGAACGATGATGACCGCACTATTATTGGAAACGGATATCCGACTTTTAACTTTGGTTTAACCCTTGGGGTGAACTACAAGGCTTTTGATTTCTCTGCTAATATCTACGGGGTTTTTGGGCAGGATATCCTGTCTTATTCTGCAGCTCGCCTAAATACTATCTACAAGGCGACTGGCGGTTATCAGAACTGCTTGGTGGACTATATGGAGAATGCTTGGAGCGAACAGAATCCTACGGGCATCTACTCCCGTCTGACACGTGATGATCAAAATCATAACGTGCGTGTATCTGACATTTATGTGAAGAACGGTAACTTCGTGAAAATTGGAAATGTACAGTTGGGTTACACTTTGCCCAAAAATTGGGTAAAGACTGCCCGCATGGAGAATGTACGTGTTTATTTTGGCGTGGATAACTTGGTGACCATTTCCGGATACAACAAATTCGGTAACCCTGAAATTGGTAACTCGAACGTATTGCAAACCGGTTTTGACTATGGACGTTATCCTTTCCCACGGACTTATAATATCGGTTTGAGTGTTCAATTTTAATAATGTAATGGAATTTATATAGATAAGAAACACAGGGCTATTGATTACCAGTGCCCTAAAAACTTATTCGATATAATATTTGATAAAAACAGGTGATACGTATGAAAAAAATATATTTGACAACCATATTTGCTGCGGCGTTGCTGATGACAACGTCTTGCGGTGAAGATTTTTTGGAGGTTCCCCGATATGATATTTTGGAACCCGAAGTACTTGCTTCTTCAGAAGAATTTGTAAATCAGGGTCTTAATGCTTTATATGATACCTTTTTGCCAGACAAACATGCCGATGCATTTGATTTGGATATAGCCCAAAGCTGGAACATGAAACCACATCACGCGCTGGCTAATTTCCCTGCTATGGATGTAGGTGGTGGCGGTTGGGACAAGGAATATTGGTCTCACTCGTGGGTAGCTGGTAAGGACATGTTTCAAGTGGCGTGGAAAATTTGTTATCGTGCCATTAGCCGCTGCAATACCTTTTTGGCTGAGGTGGAGCAGGCCGACCCTTCCATTTTTGCCGATGGTGAAACAGGCAAGAATAAAATTTTAGCTCAAGCCCATGCTATCCGTGGCTATTATTACTTATATTTGTCGCAGAACTTTGGTCGTGTGCCCATGCTGGAAACGGGTGAAACCTATTCTAACACTCCGGGAAAGCCAAGGCCTGAAACTATGGATGAAACGTATCAGTTGATTCTGGATGACTTTGAATTTGCTGCAACCTATTTGGATTGGACCCCTGAAAACGGGGAATACGGCCGGTTTACCAAGGGAGCTGCTTTGGCTTACGCTGCATGGACTTACATGTACATGAAGGATTTTGAAACTGCTAAGGGCTTGTATGAACAGATTATCAACAGCGGTACGTATCAGCTTTTGCCCAGCTTTGGCGAGCTCTATCAGATGGATCACTATTGGGAAAAAGAAAGTATATGGGAAGTAGCCTTCTATCATTGGGCAGATTTGGGCTGGGGTGCTACCAGCTCAACCGAAGATGTGTGGTGGGGGTTCTTCCTGACGGCTCCGGCGGAATATGGTGCTTGGGGCGGAACATTCGTTTCGCATGAGTTCTGCCGCTCGTTTGAACCGGGAGACAAGCGTCGCCAATATTCAGTGGTAGCTGTAGGTGAAACGAATCCTTATACTGGACAAACTGTGGGAGTAACAGAAGGTTATACGGGTGATTGGGAATCTTCTAATCACTTGCCCAATAATTATTGCTTGAAACTGTGGAAGCATACGTCAGATAATCCAACCTTTACCCCAATATCTGCCATCCACATGCGTTATGCCGCCGTGCTCTTAAACTATGCGGAATGCTGCTTTGAAACGAACGATCCGGCAACCGGTTGGAAGTATATCGGCATGATTCGCGACCGTGCTTGGGGAAATCTGGAAGTAGGACAGACCCCGTCGGAGCAGTTTGCAAGTTCTACCTTGAAATATAATACGGAAATTGTGGACGTGCCGGATGCACAGATGTATTATACGCAGTATAAGGCGGAAAAGGGGTATACTTCCGAGGTATGGAAAGTGGCATTGACTATAGAACGCCGTCACGAGTTTCTGTTGGAGTATGAATTTTGGTATGACTTGTGCCGAACAGGCATGGCCAAAGACTTTCTAGATGCAGAATATCCGAAAAACGACGGGTCGTATTATACAGTAGACGGTTTACCTCGTACGCCCCGGACGTTTGACTATGATCCGAACAAGGAGTTGTATCCGATTCCTACGTTGGAGATTTTGACCAATCCGTCCATCGGACCGGAGGATCAGAATCCGGGTTATTGATTTCGTGTTGTTTAAACTGGAAAATAATTACGTGAATGAGGGAAATATTTGGTTTTCAATAGGAAATGGACAGTAATATTGATATTTCCTTCATTCATGTAACTCGTTTGACTATTGATTAATTTAAAATTGATTAATTTAAAAAGTGCAAATATGAAAAAATTGGCTAAATGTTTGATGTTCGTAGTCTGTTTCTTAACCTTGTGCACCGCTTGTACAAGTGCAAATAAACCTACGAAATTTGAGTTTCAGAGAGGCGTGAACATTGGTAACTGGCTTTCGCAGTCGAATATTATGGATGAACGCCGCAATCAAATCTTTACTGAGCAGGATATTGAGTTGCTGGCAAACAATGGTTTTGATCACATACGTTTGCCTGTGGACGAAGTGCAACTTTTTAATGAGGACATGACATTGAATGAAAGCACTGTCGGACTTTTGTGTCGCACTATTGATGCTTGCTTGAAGCACAACTTGAAGGTGATTTTCGACTTGCACATTATCCGTGCCCACCATTTTTTGGATGAGCATGCGGCTTTATGGAGTAATCCAGCCGAACAAGACAAGTTGGTGGAGATGTGGAAAGTAATACAGAACCTGTTGCGACAGTATCCAGTGACCGATGTGGCTTATGAACTGTTGAACGAGGCAGTGGCTCCTACCGATGAGGAATGGGCCAACTTGATGCTGCGGATTGTGAAAATGATACGTCAAACGGAGAAAGATCGTGTCATAGTATTGGGTGCCAACATGCAGAACAATGTGGCTCACGTGAAGAACATTAAGGTTCCGGAGGGGGATCAGAATATCATTTTGTCATTCCACTTTTATGAGCCATTGCTGCTGACTCACTACCAGGCTTCTTGGACGCCGTTGCGCATTTTGAACTTCGAGAGCCCCATGCAGTATCCCGGTCAGTTGATTCCGGATGAAGTCTATAATAAACTGACGGACGAGGAGAAAGCCGTGGTAGAGCCTTACCATCATTCTTATGACCAGGAATGGATGCGACAGACGTGGTCGGAAGCCATTGCTTACGCCAAATCTAAAGGACTGAAACTCTACTTGGGGGAATTTGGTTGTATGGCGAACTGCGGCGAGAACATTCGGCTGGCGTGGTTAAAAGATGTGGTCGACTTGGCACTCCAGAACCATATTCCCTATTCGCTGTGGGAGTATAATGCCCAGTTCGGTTTTGCAAACCGTTGGAAAAAGGGGGAAATTACTGATCAGGCATTGATGGATGTATTGAGGCGGTGAAAAGAGGGAGGTGTGTCAAAACCCTCTGAGCGCTTTCTTTTAGGCGCGGATTATGCGGATTTCACGGATTAAGCTTATTTAAATCCGCGTTATTCCGCGTAATCCGCGCCTAATATGTAACATTCTGAAAGCGTTCATAGGGCTTTGACACACCTTCTTTTTATTCCCGCCGCAGGGCTTTAAGGCTCCGCGGTAGTCTTCCAAACCCTGCTTGCTGGGGTTGAAACGTTGCCATGCTGGGGGTAGAACACTACCGAGACTGCGGCACACATCAAGACGGAGGTGTGTCAAAACGTGGCTTAGTACGGATTCCCCTCCTCCCAGGAGGAGAATTTAGTTACCACGGTTTTTGACACACCTCCCTTTACGTTTTAAACGATGTTTTACCGAATGATGCCCTTGGAGTTCTTGATGAAGTTCACGATGTTGTGAATCTCATCGCTCATGGGAATCTGGTCTTCAATCTTCAGCACGGCGTCTTGCAGGCTGAAGTTGCCTTGGTAGACGAGGCGATAAGCGTTCATGATGTGGCGCAGGATGCGGTCGGTAATCTTGTTGGCCACTTGGTTGTGTTCCAGCACCACGGCGTTGATGCCATGATATTGCACCGGGTTTCCGGCCATGATGACGTAGGGCGGCACATCCTTGGCTATGCGGCATCCCGACTGTATCAGCACCCAGCTGCCTATGTGGCAGTGCTGCTGGACGATGACGTTGCTGCTCAGGATGGTGCAGTCGTCTACGATGCTTTCGCCGGCTACCATGCTCCGGATGCCCAGCACGCAGTTGTTGTTGATTTGTACGTCGTGGCACAAGTGCACACCGTCCATCAGGTAGTTGTCGCTACCAATGCGGGTGGCATCGCCCTTGTGCGTGGCGCGGGCCACTACCACATTCTCGTGAATGGCGTTGTTGTCGCCGATGATGAGTTGGCTCTCTTCGCCCGAGTAATGGAAATCCTGCGGCGTACTGCCCAGCACGGCACCGTGGTGCACTTTGTTTCCTTTACCCATGCGGGTGCCGTTCAGAATGCGTGCTCCCGACATGATGACGCAGTTGTCGCCAATTTCCACATCGCCTTCAATGTAGGCGAAGGGCTGGATTGTAACATTCTTGCCAATCTTGGCAGCAGAATCTACATAAGCTAAAGGACTGATCATAATGGTAGATTTTAAACGGTATTAGTTTTCTCTTCCCCCACCCAGTGCCTGATACAGGTTGATGACGGCCTGCATCTGGTCGAATGTATCTGTAACCTCGGAGAGTTGTGCGCTGAGGTACGATTGTTCGGCTGTCAGCACTTCCAGGTAGGTTGACGTGCCTAAGTTAAACAATTCTTTTGTATCTTCGGCTGCTTTGCGGGCAGAATTTACCTGCATGGTGCGCGAATTAACTTTTTCCAGTGTGTTCTGGTACAAGGAGAGGGCATTGCTCACCTCGTTGCCTGCGCTGAGCAAAGTGGTCTGGAAGGCTATCTTGGCTTGTTCTTCCTGTGCCTTGGCCTGCTTCAGGCGGGCAATGTTGGCGCCGCGGTAGAACAGGGGCTGTGTCAGCGAGCCGATGAGGTTGGCCAGCAGCTTGCCCGGGTTCACGATGCCTGCCCCGCTGCTGTTGGTCCATCCGGCCGTGCCGCTCAGGGTGATTTGCGGGTAGAAGGCGGCACGTGCGCTGTTCGTATTATAGTAGCAGGCAGCCAAAGCCATTTCGGCAGCCTTCACGTCGGGGCGGTTGGACAGCAGTTGCAGGGGCACGCCTACCGAGAAGTCGGCGGGCAGCACCTGGTCTTCCAGCACGCCGCGCTCAATGGCGTGGGCCGGTTCGTTCAAGATGAGGCAGAAGGCATTCTCCGTCTCCGTCAGGCTTTGCCGCAGGTCGGAGAGCGAGGCCACTACCTGTGCATACGAAGCACGGCTTTGCTCAATGGCTGCACTGTTCACGCTGCCATAGTCATACATGGCCTCCATGGTCTCTACATATTGCTTCAGCACCTCGGCCGTGCCTTCGGTGATTTCCAGCTGGCGGTCCAGCATCAGCAAGGTGTAGTAGATGTTTGCCGTGCTGGCAATGAGTTGCGTTTGTACGGCCTGCTGGTTGAACTGGGCTTGCTTCAGCGAAACCTGTGCGGCACGCTTCGGGTTCAGTATTTGCCCGAACAGGTCTATCTGCCAGCTGGCGCTGACGGGGATGTTGTACGTCTTCGAGGTCATCTCGCCTTTGTTCCAATTGGTCAGCGTGCCTTGCGGGCTCAGGGCCAGCTGCGGCAGGTAGGCCAGGCGCGCCGACATCAGGGCAGCCTGTGCCTGGTCTACGTTCAGCATGGCCGTGCGCAGGTCGGCGTTGTTGGTCAAGGCCTGCTCAATGTAGCCTTGCAGTTGCGGGTCGGTAAACACTTCCCGCCAGGGCAGGTTTCCGAAGTTGGCGGTGTCCGCTTCGAGTGTGCCGTTCACCAGGGCGGTGTCGCGGTACAACCCTTCGGCACTGATGTCTTCGGGCCTGTCGTATGCTTTATAGATGTGGCAACTGCTCAGCAGGGCGGTGGCACACATCAGGGTGATGATTTTTCCTTTCATACTTTATGAATTAAGAATGAAGAACTTTTCAATGAAGAATGAAGAATAGTCTCTTCGGGACAAAATGGAAGAATATTCTTGAATCCTTCATTCTTCATTTTTAGTTCTTTATTTAGTTATGTTATTTACTGTATTGCTCTATTTCAGATGCGGCATCCGAGTTGTCCACATCGTCCCATTCCATCGGTTTGATCTTCTCTTGCAAGTACTGGAAGGCAACAAACAAAGCGGGTACGATGAAGATTTGCAGAATCATACCGATCAACATACCGCCGATGGCCGAAGTACCCAGCGTGCGGTAACCGTTGGCACCGGCGCCGCTGGCAAACATCAACGGCAACAGACCGATAATCATGGCCAACGACGTCATCAAGATAGGACGCAGACGGGCGCCGGCACCCAGCACGGCTGCCCAGGTGATGCTCATACCCATCTTGCGGCGGTCGAGGGCAAACTCTACAATCAGGATGGCATTCTTGGCCAACAGACCCATCAACATAATCAAGGCAATCTGCATGTAGATGTTGTTGGACATGGTGCCTATTATCATCTGCAACGCAGGCATGCCGCCGATGAGGCTGGCTAGGTTGACGAAGATGAAGCTACCCATCAAGCCGAAAGGCACGGAGAGCAATACGGCAAGCGGCAAGATGTAGCTTTCGTACTGCGCACTCAGCAGCAGGTAGACGAACACGAAGCAGAGCACGAAGATAAGACCTGTGGTGCTGCCGCTCGTCTCGGCCTCCTCACGCGCCATACCGCCCAGCTCATAGTCGAAGCCGGTAGGCAGGTTTTGTTCGGCCACTTCGGCAATGGCCTGCAATGCCTGGCCGGAAGTATAACCTTGTGCCGGGGCCACCATCACCTTCATGGACGTGTACAGGTTGAAACGGCTGATGACATCCGGCCCGTACACCTTGGTCAGCGTTACGAACTGGCTGACAGGCGCCATTTCGCCGTTGCCGTTGCGCACCTTGATGCTTTCCAGCGACTCCACGTTCTTGGTGGCATCGCGTTCGCCCTGAATCATGACGCGGTACATCTTACCGAAGCTGTTGAAGTTGGAGGCATAGAGGCCACCATAGTATCCCTGCATCACGCTGAGGATGTCGCTGGGGCTGATGCCTGCACGCTTACAAGCGGCTGCGTCGATGTCCAGCTGGTATTGCGGGAAGCTGGGGTTGAAGTTTGTGGCGGCAGAGGTAATCTCCGGACGCTCCTGCAAGGCTGCCATGTAATCCTGCACCACGCTGTAGAAACGGTTCAAGTCGCCACCCGTCTTATCCTGCATGTTCAGTTCGATGTCGGTAGACACGGAGTAACCCGGAATCATAGGCGGAGCAAAGAACAGTACCTGCGCTTCCTTGATGACCTTCTGTGCACGCATGAACAGCGTGGCATAGACTATGTTGGAGTTCTGCATCGTAGAGCGTTCTTCCCACGGCTTCAGCTTGATGATGATGGAACCGTAACCAGGACCTTGTCCGCCGATGAAGCTGTAACCCGAAATCACCGTACGCGATTGCACAGCCGGTTCGGCAGCCACCAGGCTGTCCACACGGGCTAGAATCTGCTGTGCGCGTTCCTGCGAGGTGCCGGGAGGCAACGTCACGGCACCCATGATGGTACCGGTATCCTCGTTGGGCACCATGCCTGTCGGGGTCACTTGCATGAATACCACCAGCAGCACGATGGAGCCGGCTACCAGTCCGCCGCTCAGCCAACGCTTCTGGATGAACTTCAGCACCTGCTTCTTGTACCTGCCCAGCAGGGAGTCGTAGGTAGAGTTGAACGTGTGCTTGAAGAATTCGGTAGTCATGCCCGCTATAGCCATTACGCTGATGACAATGAAGATGGGGCAAAGTATGGGGTGCTCCTCAAAGCTGAACATGCCGAATATCATGCCAATCAGGGCGATGATGGTGAACAGAATGGTCATCTTCGGCTTCATGAACTTGCCCAGCCCCTGTGCATAGCGTTGAATCCATATCTTGCGCGCTTCCTTGGTGGCGGTGCCGATGCGTTCTTTCAGCGAAGTCTCGTGCCCGTCGGTGTTATGCGGCTTCAGGAAGATGGCACACAGCGCAGGGCTCAGCGTCAAGGCGTTGACGGCCGAGAAGAAGATGGCGATGGCCATGGTGAGACCGAACTGCTGGTAGAACGTACCTGCCGTGCCGCCCATGAAGCTCACGGGGATGAACACAGACATCATGACCAGCGTAATGGATACCAAGGCGCCGCCCAACTCGTGCATGGCGTCGATGGCCGCTTGCCGGGACGACTTGTATCCCTGGTCCAGCTTGGCATGGACGCCCTCCACCACGACTATGGCATCGTCCACCACAATGGCAATGGCAAGCACCATGGCCGAGAGGGTCAACAGGTTTATACTGAAGCCTATAATCTTCAGCGCAAAGAAGGTGGCAATCAAGGCCACCGGGATGGCGATGGCGGGAATCAGCGTAGAGCGCATATCTTGCAGGAAGATGTACACCACGATGAACACCAGGATGAAGGCCTCGATCAGCGTCTTCACCACCTCGTGGATAGAAGCGAAAAGGAAGTCGTTGGCACTCTGTGCAATGTTTATACCCACACCGGCGGGCATGCTCTTTTGCATATCGGCCAATACCTTCTCCAGGTTCTGGATGGTCTGCGTGGCGTTGGTGCCGGCCATCTGGAACACGATACAGCTGACGCCCTTATGGCCGTCCACAGAAGCATCGAAACCATAAGTGTTACGTCCCAGGTTGATGTCGGCCACGTCTTTCAGGCGCAACACTTCGCCGTTGTCCAAAGACTTGATGACGATGTTTTCAAATTCTTCCACCGATTGCAGGCGGCCACGGTAGCGGATGGTGTACTGGAAAGTCTGTCCGCTGCGTTCGCCAAACTGTCCCGGGGCGGCCTCGATGTTCTGCTCGGCCAGCACCCCGCTGATGTCGGAAGGAATCAGCCCGTATTGAGCCATCACATCCGGCTTCAGCCAGATACGCATGGAGTAGTCGGCACCCATTACGAAGGCATCACCTACACCGGATACACGCTTGATTTCCGGAATAACGTTGATGCTGGCGTAGTTTTCAATGAACTCAATGTTGTACTTATCCTCCATGTCGTAGATGGTGAAAATCATCAGCATGGAGCTTTGGCGCTTACGGGTGGTTACACCAATCTGTGTTACTTCCTGCGGCAGCAAGCCCTCGGCGGCAGTCACGCGGTTCTGCACGTTCACCTGCGCCATGTCGGGGTCGGTGCCCTGGTTGAAGTAAACGGTAATGGTGGCCGAGCCATTGTTGGAGGCGTCGGATGTCATGTACATCATGTTTTCCACACCGTTGATTTGGTCTTCCAACGGCGAGACGACCGCATTCAGTACGGTCTGGGCGTTGGCGCCCGTATACTGTGCGCTTACGCTGATGGTAGGCGGCGCAATGTCCGGATACTGGGTAATAGGCAGCGTGGCCAACCCGATGAAGCCCAGGATGACCAGCAGGATGGAGATTACCGTAGATAGTACCGGACGGTTGATAAATCTGGCTAAATTCATACTCTTTTATTAATGAAGAATTAAGAGTGAAGAATGAAGAATTTCTTCTTCTGTACTGGAGGATGAAGAATCTATGTTTGTCGGATTCTTCATTTCGCCGCGCAGCGGCAATTCTTCATTCTTCATTTATTTTGTTATTGGAATGCTGTTTGAATGTTACCGTCGCGTTGGTCTTGCAGGGCCTTCTGGTAGGCGGCCTCCTTGTCGGCAGGAGTAATGGGGGTGATGGCCTGGCCGTCGCTCAAGGCTTGTACGCCTTCAACCACCACTTTGTCGCCCGGTTTCAGTCCCGCAGTCACGAAGAAGTTCTTTCCGTCGTCCAGGGTGAAGGTCTTGATTTCCGTATTCTTCACCGTGTTGTCGGCCTGCACTACATAGACAAAGCGCTTGTCCTGAATCTCAGTGGTGGCCGACTGCGGAATCATGATGACATTCTGCATGGGGTTGGGGAAAATGACGTTGCCCGTAGAGTTGCTGCGCAAGATGTTGTGATCGTTGGGAAACAGCGCACGCATGCTCACCGAGCCCGTGGTGGGGTCGATGACGCCACTGATGGTGGCCACCCGTCCGGAGTCGGGGTAGATGCTGCCGTCAATGAGTTGCAGCTGTATGGAGGGCAACTTGGCCAGAATCTCCTTCGTCGTGCCGCCTTCGCGCACCATGGAGAGCAGCTGGCGCTCAGTCATGGAGAAGTAGGCATACATCTCCGAGTTGTCGGCCACGGTGGTCAAGGGCGTAGCCATCGAGGCGCTCACGAGGCTGCCTATACGGTAAGGTATTTCGCCCACGATGCCGTCGCTGGGGCTGGTCACCTCGGTGTATTCCAGGTTGCGCTTAGCATTCACCAGCGATGCCTCGGCCTGTGACAGGCTGGCCTTGGCCTGTGCCAGCTGGTTTTCGGAGGTGCTCAGCTGGTAGTCGCTCACGATGCCGCGCTTGTTCAGTTCGCGGTTGTTCTGTGTAGTCAGTTCTTGTGTTTGCAAGGCTGCTTTGGCGGTCTCTACTGCAGCTTCTGCCGTTTTCACGGCTGCCAGGTACTGCACCTGGTCGATGGTAAACAACACTTGTCCCTTCTTTACTACCGACCCCTCGTCTACGTGCAGCTTGGTGATGAACCCGCTGATCATAGGCCGGATTTCCACGTCTTGCTTGCCCCTGATGGTGGCGGGGTAGCTGTTTTTCAAATTGGCGGTAGTGGCCTGTGCCTCAATCACTGCATACTCAGGCGCAGCGCCTGTTCCTTGGTTGCTTTGCCCGCAACTGCAGAGCATAGCCGCGCAACCAGCCATCAAAATCAATCTACTCTTCATACTCTCAAAATTAATCACTGTCTATTTATTGTTTTTTTTTTATCGGGCAGAAAATGTCGCCGCGCCTTCCACAGGTACGGCGTCCGTCGTTAGTCGAAAACTAAAGGCGTTCCGATAGTTTTCGGCTGCAAAAGTAATTCATTTCTTTGATATATATAGGGAAGGAAAACCCTTTTTTAACTATGTTTTGTATTAATTGGGAGGCCTGAGAATGCCCTTGGCGCGGGCTTTTGCGCGTTTTTCCGCCATTCGTCGGCAAAAGTGGTCGGTTGGTCGGCAGATTTTATGATTCTTGACAAATTCTGTGTCTTTGTGCCGCCGGACAGAACTAAGTGCGCCAAGATGCATGAATAACCTGCATCCCGGCGCACTTTTCTGTTCAATCTTTCACGCTATCGGTATTATCCCAATTGGTGGTCGCCGTCATCTTCTCCGCTGTCCGGGTCTTCCGGCTCCGTACTTGCTGCGTCGTTCTGCAGGCAGAGGCTGTTGGACACGTGCTGCCCGTCCGCGCTGCAGAAGGCCAGGTAGATGGCCAGCGCCTCACCGTCCCAATTCGTGGGCAGCGTCAGTTCGGCGGTGCCGTCGGCACGGGTGGCTATTGCCATGCGGTACACCGCTTCCTGCCTGTCCTTGTTGTAGGCCAGTGCCATGGCCGTGTCTGTGGCTTGGGCGTCGCCCGTGTCGCTGTTGTCCGTCCAGCTGAAGGTGGCTTTGCCGGCTGTCACTTGCACCGTGGCGTCTGTCGCCGCCGTCAGGCTGCCTTGGCTGACGCGCACCTTGTCGAAGTTCAGTGCCGCTTCGCTGCCGCAGCCCTCTGCCGCATAGCGCAGCAAGTACGAACTGGCCGCATTTACAGCCGACTGCCTGTATTCATGCTCTTGAAAACCTACCCGCAGGAAGGGGGTAATGGTTTTGCAGAACTGCAATACTACCTTGAACTTTCCCCGTTGGCATTGCTGCTTCACGGTGTTCGGGTTGTGTACATTCACGGCCAAAGCCCGCATGTAGTTGATCGATTTCCATGTACTGCCTACTACAGTACCTACTTTTCCCGAGAATCCTCCCAGGATGCCTTGTCTAAAAGTAGCCATAATTTTAAAATAAAGTTTAGTTAATAAATAATTTTGTTTTTGTGAATATTGCAAGCGTTTCCATGGCAATTCTTGCTCGGTACTCACCAGCCGGGAAAATGAAACCAATTGTTTTCGTTTTCTGTTTGCAAAGATATAACTTGTTTTTGGAACAGCAAAACTTTTCAGTGAAAAAATAATGGTTATTTTGGAAATAAATCCAATTAGATTTGTGAATCAATGACTTAAACAATGAATTTTATTTTAGAATTGCAGAATGCTATCAATGTTCATAGCTCACCACCTTCCTCAGTGGTGTCAGCAGCCGTTCCAGCACGTTGCGGTTGGCCAAGATGATGTCCACACTGCCTTTCAGCTCTTTGGCGGCGGGGAGTTACTTGCCATAGTTCTTCATAATTCCCATTTCTTTAAGGTGAATAACTATATTTATTTCCATTTACCTATCAACAGATAATTGTTATCGTCATCCGAAATAGTATTCATCAGCTCCGTAATCTTTGCCAAATCCTCCTTCGACATTTTGTCTTTCTCTTTCAGACGTTCTTCCAGTAGCATCAGTAGTTGGTCGGGCTCCACGTAAACGATAAAATAGCGGTAATCCATTTGCAGTCTCTGCTTTAGCGGAAGAATTATGCCGCCCAATTCATCTGCTCTGATTTCAATCTGTGCCCCCTTTAAGGTAGATTTATCAACCAACAGAATGCCGGTAAAATTGTTCGGATAGAATTTACCTGTTATGCGCAACTGTGCCAGATAATAACGGGGTGTCTCATGATACATATGTAGATAATTCTCACGGAAAGCCACGGTGAATTTAGGCGCAGCCCTGTTCACGGATGCGTCATAATGATATAAAGAGTCTACCCGGGGATGGGAAGCAAACACATAGAAATCAGTAATATCTGTTCCCTGAGCCATCCTTCCGCTCCGTGCCATGTCTCCAAACCTTATGGAATATCTTTCATCCTCAAAATCCATCCAACCTTCATTCAATGCCTCCATATAGTTGTGGCGCAACACATTGCCCTCGAAATCTTGTACCCACACAGCCGGCATTTCCTTCCCCCTTTCCCAACGTGCCTGCACTACAGTCACTTGCCGCTTGTCCGTCCGGACATTGATGACGGGGCTGTGAGTCAAATAAGCCAAAGGAATGTTTTTGCCTAAATGATTTCCCTCCAGGTCATACACTAAAATGCGGTTTCCCATGAACGGGATTAGATAAATACGGTTGTTCGCCTCGTCAATCTGGGAATATTGCACATCGATATATTCCCCCGGGCCTTGTCCCTTCTGCCCGATATCGGCTACATATTTCCCTTGTCGTGTGAATAATTTGTAGGCATCCCACAACCTTATGCCAATATAATGCTCGGTAAGTTCTATGTCAGGGTCATCACCAATCATGGCTGCATCGATGCTTTCCAAACGAATAAATTCCAAGCTATCCACCAGCTGGCTCAACGGTAACGTCACCTTCTCCTTTACCTTTGCCATATCACACACCACCACTGTATCACCCGCCTCAGTCACTTCCTGGGTGGCAATTACGCTGCATCGGTCAATCAGGCTTTCCTCACTGCGTGTGTTCTCTTTGCATGAAAGGCACAATAGCATGGCCATTGCGACCCCGAAGATTTTGTCTATACTATGTTTCATGGCATGGTTCATTTATTCTCCTCAAAGGTATGCAAAAGTGGCGAGACGGGCAAGCCTTTTCCCCATTCCTTTGCCTCACCTCCGTCTCACTTTGTCCGCTCTTTTTCCTTTCCATAGCGAAAGCCCGCAAAAGGAGCAGGTAAGGACCGGGTAAGGAGATGGTAAGGAGCGGGTAGGGAACGGGGGTGTAAAGAATATTTTTTAATAAAGCTTTGTCAGGCCGAAAGGGGAATCAGATTTTTGCATAAAAGCGGAACGATAATTTTGCGATTCGCATTTTGTTGCTTATCTTTGCAGCACGAGAACCCCCAAGCCTCTTAACAATGCTCAAATCGGGGGTCGTTTTATTTTTATATCCTTATGGCAATAAATTTCCCTAAACAATATAACAGCCCTGAAGATTTGGCTGTGCTGCTATCTCAAAGGGGACTTGTTTTCGATGACAAGGAACGTGTATGTCAATACATTCGCAATATCGGCTATTACAGGTTAAGCGCATACTTCTATCCTTTTCTTGAAATCCCAAAAGAAAGACAGATTTTTAAGCCGGGAAGCAGTTTTGATGCAGCACTAAAGCTCTATCGGTTCGATAAGAAACTCCGTCTTTTCATGTTTAATGAAATTGAGAAGATTGAAATATCCCTGCGGAGTACTTTAGCCAATGTCGTGGCGAAAGAAACCGGAAACATTTTTTGGATGACCGACGGCTCGCTGTTTGCTAATTCCAACAAATTCAGTCGCACGATGGAGTTGATAGGCAAGGAAATCAATAACTCCAGAGAGGACTTTATCCAGCATTTCAAAAACAAATACAGCAATGCCTATCCTCCGGCATGGATACTCGTAGAGATACTGCCAATGGGTGTCGTAACCCGCATTTATGAGAATATCAAGTCCAACCAGCTGAAGAAAAAGATTGCGGCCTATTATGATTTGCCAGTTCCTGTATTTACTTCATGGCTGACGGTCATAACCCTTACAAGAAACTCCTGCTGTCACCATGCGAGGGTGTGGAACAGACAATATGCCATCAATCCTATAGTCGCCCGGAAAATGAAACGTCCTTGGATAAGCGATACCATACCACCTCATAGAACATTTTACGAAATCTGCATCATCAAGTGGTTTATTGATATTATATCACCAAACAACGATATGAAGCAGCATCTCTTGTCTTTGCTGGAGCAATATCCTAATGTCGATTATAAAGCGATTGGCATTTCACAAGACTGGTTAGAAGAACCACTGTGGCGTTAAATAATATTTTTCCTATATCAAGGAATTGAATGCCTTTGCCACCGGTAAAAATCTGTCTTCCCCGTTAAAAATGCTGTAAAGTGGCGCGTATATTTCGCGATAACGCTTATTTTTGCAGCATGTTACAGAAAAGACCATATTGCCGCGGGAGGCGCTGGATGCGCGGACTGCCTGCCGTTGCCCTGGTGGCGGCGGTGCTCTGGTCGTGTGCCAGCGTGGGACGCATCGAGGGCGGGCCTTACGACGAGACGCCCCCCAGGTTTGTGCGGAGCACCCCCGAGCCGGGCGCGCTGAACTACAACAACGAGAAGCGCAAAAGAATATCCATTGAGTTTGACGAATACATCGTGCTGGAGGGGGCCAACGAGAAGGTGGTCATCTCGCCGCCGCAGATTCAGCAGCCGGAGATTAAGACCGTGGGCAAGCGGGTGCAGGTGACGCTGGAAGACTCGCTGAAGCCCAACACGACGTACACCATAGACTTTTCCGACGCCATACAGGACAACAACGAGGGCAACCCGCTCTATGGCTTTGCCTTCACCTTCTCCACGGGCTCGCAGATAGACTCGATGGTGGTGAGCGGCACGGTGCTCAACGCTGCCGACCTGGAGCCGGTGAAGGGCATTCTGGTGGGTCTGCATGCCAACCTGGAGGACTCGGCCTTCACGGCGCTGCCTTTCGACCGCGTGGGGCGCACCGACAGCCGGGGGCAATTTTCCATACGGGGCGTGGCGCCGGGACGTTACCGCATCTACGGCCTGATGGACGGCGACCAGAATTACTACTTCTCGCAGCCTACCGAGCAGCTGGCTTTCAGCGACTCGCTCGTCATCCCCTCCATGGAGCCTGCCGTGCGGCAAGACACGATGTGGATTGACTCGCTCACCATAGACACCATTGTGGAGCGGGGCTACACGCACTTCATGCCCGACGACGTGATGCTGTGCGCCTTCAAGGAACGCATCACCCGCGCACAGCGCCTGGCACGCAGCGAGAGGCCCAAGTACAACGAGTTCTACTTTTACTTCACCGCCCCGGCGGACACGCTGCCCACGCTGCGGGGGCTGAACTTTGACGAGCGCGACGCCTTCATCATCGAGAAGCCCACGGGACGCATAGACACGCTGCACTACTGGATAAAAGACTCGCTGCTGTACGTGCAAGACACGCTGAAGATGAGCCTCACCTACCTCTACACCGATACCCTGAACCAACTGGTGCCCCGCACGGACACGCTGCGCCTGGTGTCGAAAGTAAAACCCAAGACCGAGGAGGAGAAGGCCAAGGAGCGTGAGGAGAAGGAGAAAGAGCGCAAGAAACGCCGCAAGAAGGACGAACCCGAGCCGGTGTACACCGAGTTCCTGCCGATGGACGTCTACGCCCCCGGCACGATGGACATCTACGACTACCTGACCCTGACCTTCCAGGAGCCGGTGGCCAGCATAGACACCGCCGCCATGCACCTGCAGCAGAAGGTGGACACGCTGTGGCACGACGTGGCTTTCGACTTCCAGCAGGACAGCACCGACCTGAAGAAGTACAACATCTTTGCCGACTGGGAGTGGGGCGAAAGCTATGCCTTTTCCATCGACTCTACGGCCATACACGGGCTGTACGGCCTGTTTACCGACAAGGTGAAGAAGGAGTTCAAGGTGAAGAACCCGGAGGAGTACGGGCAGATATTCTTCAACGTGACGGGCACCGTGGGCCCCTGCTTTGTGGAACTGCTCGACGGGCAGGACAAGGTGCTGCGCACCGTGAAGCTGGTGGATGGCAAGGCCGACTTCTACTACCTGAATCCGGGCAAGTATGGCGCCCGCCTGGTGGAGGACACCAACGACAACGGCGAATGGGACACAGGGCTCTATGCCGAAAAGCGTCAGCCCGAGCGGGTGTACTACTATCCGCAGGTGCTGGAGCTGAAGGCCAACTTCGACTTGCTGCAAGACTGGAACGTGCTGCAGCTGCCCCTGGACAAGCAAAAACCAAACGAACTTAAAAAGCAGAAACCTGATGAAGACAAGAAGAAAAACAGAAATAGGAATAGCAGCAACAGCCGCTAAACGCGGCCGCCTGCATGGCCGTCTGAAGGCCTTGGTGCTGACGGCACTGCTGGCATGGCTGGGGGGAACTGCCCTGCGCGCCCAGTGCACGGCGGAGAACACAGCTTTTCTGCCGGGTGAACATGTGTCGTACAACCTGTATTTCAACTGGAAATTCGTGTGGATAAAGGTGGGCTATGCCGACCTCACGGTGCAGGAGTCTGAATGGAACGGACAGTCGGGCTACCGCTTCGACCTGCTGTCGCACACCAGCAAGAAGGCGGACTTCTTCTTCAAGATGCGCGACACGCTGACCTGCCATGTGGGCCGGGGGCTGGAGCCGCTTTACTTCTGCAAGGCGGCCGAGGAGGGCAAGCGCCACACGCGTGACGAGGCCTGGTTCTCTTACAACAAGGGCCGGGTGAACGTGCACCAAAAACGCACGTGGTACAGCCAGGACCGTGCCCCGCAGGAGACGGACTACAGCGACACGACCTGCGTGTTTGACATGCTGAGCATACTGGGGCAGGCGCGCTCGTGGAAGGCGGACGACTTCAAGGTGGGCGACAAGGTGAACTTCCCCATGGCCACGGGCCGCAAGGTAGAGCCGCAGACGCTTATCTACCGCGGCAAGGAGAATGTGGAGGCCAAGAACGATACTATCTACCGTTGCCTGGTATTCTCGTTCGTGGAGTACGACAAGAAGGGGGAGGAGAAAGAGGTCATCACCTTCTTTGTTTCCGACGACGATAACCACTTGCCCATCCGTCTGGACATGTACCTTAGTTTTGGCTCTGCCAAAGCCTTCCTCACCGAGGTGAAGGGCAACCGCTATCCGCTGACCTCGGCAGTAGGAAAGAAGTGAAGGTCGACCGCATAGCATAGAATGCACACCCCTTATTTTTCATTTTTCAATTCTCAATTTTTAATTTACCATTCCCTTACACCGTAAAGGGCAGCGGGGTGTCCATGCGGAAGACGCTCGACTCGAAGGTGGCAATCAGCTTGCCCTCCTGGTTGGTGATGTCTATTTGGTAGTAGCCGGTGGTGCGGCCTGTGTAGCGTTCGCGGGCCTCGGCGGTCAAGATATCGCCCGGGCCGCTGGCGCGCAGGAAGGTGATGTTGGACGACAGGGAGAAGGCCAGCGTGCCGTGCGAGTTGGCAGCGGCGGCCAGCGTGAGGTCGGCCAGCGTAAAGAGCGCGCCGCCTTGCGTGCGTCCGCCGGCATTGAGGTGTTCGGGGGTGATGGTGAGGCAGGCCTTGGCATAGCCGGGCTTTACTTCCAGCAGTTGCACGCCCGCGTTGGTGGCAAAGCGGTCGTTTAAGAAAAATTCTTGGGGAGACATGTGGGGGGTAAGTATTAAGTATTAGGGATTAGTGATTAGGTATTAGTGGTTAGCGGTGAGGGATTAGCGGAGTAGGGGGCACTAATAGCTCATCACTAATCCCTAACCGCTAATCCCTGACCACTTGTCACTTATTAAGCTTCCATTCGGTGGATTCTTTTCCGTCCTTTATCTCGAAGCCCAGGGCGGTGAGCTCGTTGCGGATGCGGTCGCTGGTGGCCCAGTCTTTGTTGGCTTTGGCCTTGAGGCGCTCCTGCAGCAGCATGTCTACCACGTGGCCAAAGGCCTCTTCGCGGGCGGCATCGGAAGTGTGCTCTTCCCGCAGCCCGAGTATGTCGAAGCAGAACAGGCGGAAGGTTTCCTTCAGGTGCTCCAGGTCGTCGGCAGTGATGGTGTCGTTGCCGGCCAGGATGTTGTTCACCATCTTGGCCCCGTCGAAGAGGTGGGCGATAACGATGGGCGAGTTGAGGTCGTCGTTCATGGCTTCGTAGCACTTCTGGCGCAAGGTAAGCACGTCTACGCTCGTGGCCTGGGACGGCACTATCTTGTCCAGCCCGTGCACGGCATCCATGAGGCGCGACAGACCTTTCTCGGCAGCCTGCAAGGCTTCGTTGCTGAAGTCCACCGTGCTGCGGTAGTGTGCCTGGAGGATGAAGAAGCGTATAGTCATGGGCGCATAGGCCTGTGCCAGTTTCTCGTGCTGCCCGGTGAAGAATTCGTTCAGCGTAATGAAGTTGCCCAACGACTTGCCCATCTTCTGCCCTTCGATGGTAATCATGTTGTTGTGCATCCAGTAGTGCACCATGTCGTCGCCTTGGCTGGCCACGGCTTGGGCTATCTCGCACTCATGGTGGGGGAATACGAGGTCCATGCCCCCGCCGTGAATGTCGAAGTGCGCGCCCAGGTACTTGCGCCCCATGGCGGTGCACTCGCAGTGCCAGCCGGGAAATCCGTCGCTCCAGGGCGAGGGCCAGCGCATGATGTGTTCGGGCTGTGCCTTCTTCCACAGGGCAAAGTCGGCGGGGTTATGCTTCTCGTCCTGGCCATCGAGCTCGCGCGAGGTGTTGAGCACATCCTCCAGGTTGCGGCCCGAAAGCTTGCCGTAGTGGTGGTCTTTGTTATACTTGGCCACGTCGAAGTACACCGAGCCCTGGCTCTCGTAGGCATAGCCGTTGGCCAGTATCTCCTTTACCAGCTCTATCTGCTCGATGATGTGCCCCGAGGCGTGCGGCTCTATGCTGGGGGGCAGCACGTTCAGGGCGCGCATGGCGTCGTGGTAGCGGTTGGTGTAGTATTGCGCCACCTCCATGGGCTCCAGCTGCTCCAGGCGTGCCTTCTTGGCAATCTTGTCCTCGCCTTCGTCGGCATCGTGCTCCAGGTGCCCCACGTCGGTAATGTTGCGCACGTAGCGCACCTTGTAGCCCAAGTGGCGCAGGTAGCGGAAGAGCAGGTCGAAAGTGATGGCGGGACGTGCATGCCCCAGGTGCGGGTCGCCATATACAGTAGGGCCGCACACGTACATGCCCACGTGGGGAGCGTGCAGCGGCACAAAGGTTTCTTTCCTTCTGTCGAGGGTGTTGTAGATAACCAGTGGATGTTCCATAATGCTGTGATTTATATGTTCCGGTCTTTTCCCCGCAAAGATAGGCTTTTTAAATGAAGAATGAAGAATGAAGAATGAAGAATTGTGCGTTTGCAGCCATGTTTTCTTCCCCGCCCGATGCCCGCCTCGCGGGAAAGCTCCCTGGAAGTGCATCAGCCCAGGCCCGAGGAGGCAGGCCATGGCATGCATGGCCGCCTTTGTCAACATCTCCTACCCACCCTGTTTATATTTCCTACGACCCCGCTTCGGTCCATAGAGCCGGGGCCGGAGCGAAGCAGTACCGAATGGGGTACGACTGGGGTAGGTGGTTGGTACGGAAAGGGTAGGTTTTTGCAGGGTAATGCATTGAGTGTGAGTGTGGTAGAGTGGTGTCATGTGTAAGGATATTTCTGCTTTCGAAAATATCGATGTAAGGTTTTCTGCCTGCGGGTGTAAGGATGCTTTGACGAAGGGGCGGGAGGGGGATGTGTTTCTTTCCTTTTCGGTAGGTGAAAAAACGTTTATTCCGTCCGGGGCGGCTTGCTTATTCGGGGGGAATGCGGTAACTTTAGGCAATTTTCAACCTTACGCTAATTTAATACCTATTGGATGCTATGGAGCAGATTCTTTTCTGGCTGGTGCCGGTGTCTTCCGTGCTGGCATTGGGCTTTGCCTGGTACTTCTACAGGCAGATGATGACGGAGAGTGAGGGTACGCCTCAGATGATGAAAATCGCCGCCGCCGTACGCAAGGGGGCGATGTCTTACCTGAAACAACAGTACAAGATTGTGGGCCTGGTGTTCCTGGGGCTGGTGGTGATGTTTTCCATCATGGCCTATGGCTTCGGGGTGCAGAATTCGTGGGTGCCGGTGGCTTTCCTCACGGGGGGCTTCTTCTCGGGGCTGGCGGGTTACCTGGGCATGAAGACGGCTACTTATGCGTCGGCGCGCACGGCCAATGCCGCACGCAATTCCTTGAACGCGGGGCTGCGCATTGCCTTTCGCAGCGGGGCGGTGATGGGCCTGGTGGTCGTGGGGCTGGGCTTGCTGGACATCTCCTTCTGGTACCTGCTGCTCAATGCGGTGATTCCCGAAGACGCGCTGTCGCCTACACATAAGCTTTGCATCATTACCACCACGATGCTTACCTTCGGCATGGGTGCTTCGACGCAGGCACTGTTTGCCCGCGTGGGCGGAGGCATCTACACCAAGGCGGCCGACGTGGGCGCTGACCTGGTGGGCAAGGTGGAGGCGGGCATCCCCGAGGACGACCCGCGAAACCCGGCCACCATTGCCGACAATGTGGGTGACAATGTGGGCGACGTGGCCGGCATGGGCGCCGACTTGTATGAGAGCTATTGCGGCTCCATCCTCTCCACGGCGGCACTGGGGGCGTCGGCCTTTATGCTGACGGGCGACACGTTGATGCAGTTCAAGGCGGTGATTGCGCCCATGCTGATAGCGGCGGTGGGCATCTTGCTGTCCATTGCCGGCATCTTTGCCGTGCGCACCAAGGAGGGGGCTTCCATGAAGAACCTGCTGGCGGCGTTGTCGCGCGGCACCAACTTGAGTTCCATTCTGATTATTGCCGCTACGTTCCTCATCCTGTGGTTGCTGGGGCTGGACAACTGGCAGGGCATCGCCGTGTCGGTAGTCGTAGGGCTGCTGGTGGGCGTCATCATCGGGCGGTCTACGGAGTACTACACCTCGCAGTCCTACAAGCCTACGCAGCGGCTCAGCGAGAGCGGCAAGACGGGGCCGGCCACGGTCATCATTTCGGGCATCGGGCTGGGCATGTTGTCCACGGCCATACCGGTCATTACGGTGGTAGTGGGGGTAATGCTTTCTTATATGTTTGCCGCAGGCTTCGACATAGCCAACGTGGGCATGGGCCTTTATGGCATAGGCATCGCGGCGGTGGGCATGCTGTCCACGCTGGGTATCACGCTGGCCACCGACGCTTACGGCCCCATAGCCGACAATGCCGGGGGCAATGCCGAGATGTCCGGTTTGGGCGAGGAAGTGCGTAAGCGCACCGATGCGCTCGACTCATTAGGCAACACCACCGCAGCTACGGGTAAGGGTTTTGCCATTGGTTCGGCGGCCCTCACCGGGTTGGCACTGCTGGCTTCGTATGTAGAGGAGATTCGCATAGGCCTGACGCGCATAGGTACCGAGGTGCTGCAAGTGGGCGGCGAGACGGTTGCCGTGGCAGAGGCCACCTTCTTCGACTTCATGCACCACTACGACGTGACGCTGATGAACCCCACGGTGCTGTCGGGCATGTTCATTGGCTCTATGATGACGTTCCTGTTCTGCGGCCTGACGATGAACGCCGTGGGCCGGGCGGCTGCGCGCATGGTGGCCGAGGTGCGCCGCCAGTTCCGCGAGATAAAGGGCATACTGACGGGCGAGACAGAGCCCGACTATGAACGTTGCGTGGCTATCTCCACCAAGGGCGCGCAGCGCGAGATGGTGGTGCCGTCGCTGCTGGCCATCATTGCGCCGGTGGTGACGGGACTGGTGTTCGGCGTGCCCGGCGTGCTGGGCCTGCTGATTGGCGGACTGAGCACGGGGTTCGTGCTGGCTATCTTCATGGCCAATGCCGGCGGCGCGTGGGACAATGCGAAGAAGTATGTCGAGGAGGGTAACTTCGGCGGCAAGGGCAGCGAGGTGCACAAGGCCACCGTGGTGGGCGACACCGTGGGCGACCCCTTCAAGGACACCTCCGGTCCCAGCCTGAATATCCTCATCAAGCTGATGAGCATGGTGGCCATCGTGATGGCGGGGCTCACCGTGGCATGGAGCTTGTTCTGAGGCTGAAGTCTTAAAGAGAGCACCACAGTGTGACAAGGAAAGGCACGCTGAAGTCGACGATAAATCCGTGGAATATGGACACCACCACAAATTGTTGCCCCGACGTGCGGGTAATGATGGGCAGGGTGGTGTCCATTGTTGTTGCGCCCCCGGCGGAGATGGGGGCCAGCGGGCCGAACCACCGCGCCAGCAAGGGGGCGCAGAGCAGGGTGATGATTTCGCGGCAGATGTTGGCCAGCAGAGCCACGGTGCCCAGTTCCGCCCCGCGGTACTCTGTGATGAAGATGCTGGACAGCGAGTAGTAGCCGAAGCCCGAGCCCACCGCCAGGCAGTCGGCCACCGTGCGCCCTTGCAGCAGCAGGCCTATGACGGCCGTGCCTGCCAGCGTGCCCCCGATGGTGGCCACGGGCAGCAGCGCAAGGCGGGGCGACAGGGCGCGGAAGCTGGACAGCGTCTGCGGGTCGCTCCCCACGCTGATGCCCACGCAGAACATCAGCGCGCAGAGGGCGTAGAAGCTCACGTCCGTCCCCTGGAGGTCGGGCAGCACGTCGGCCAGTCCGCAGGCCACGCCCAAGGCAAAGAAGCCCACAATGATGAGGCTGCCCTTCACCGCCGGCCTCCTTTCTGCTGCTGCACCCGTCTCCACAGCCCCCAGGCGGCCAGCACGCTGCCCAAGGTGCCCGCAGCGGCCAGCAGCAGGGCCTCGGCCCCGAGGGTGTGCAGGGCGGAGATGATGCGCTCGTCACTGCCCACCTCCACGCCCAGCAGGAACAGCAAGGCCCAGATGAGCACGGTGATGACGGGCTGCACGCGCAGCTTCAGCCGGCGGCGCAGCAGCAACCCGGCGGCCAGGCCGGCCAGCATGAGTAGGATGACGGTGAACATGTTGTGCTATTTGTTTTTCTGGCGTGCAAAGGTAAGGCTTTTTCCGGTTTGGCAAGCGTTTGATTGTCTTGTATATAGTTTTGGCACACCTTCAATTCGTAAATAGTATTTTGGCCGTCCTCTTTGATGTGATTTTATGTCGTTGAAACCCGTATGTTGAAGTGTCTTCTACTGACATACCTAGACACATTTAGAAACAAATAAATGTGTAACTAATATGTCGAAAGAACGGAAAGTATTCAGTGAAGAATTCAAGTTGTCGGTAATTCGCGACTATTACAGCAGCGGGATGAGTAAAGGCGCCTGTCGGCGCAAATATGGATTGAGCAGC
>CASELH010000031.1 GCA_949288715.1 uncultured Bacteroides sp.
ATTGCTTCGTCACGCTTTCTCTTTTTATAGAGTGCGTTGGCGCATTGTTTGGAACAACACGCCGTAGTTGTCTTTTGGGCGATAAACTCTTTACCGCACCAAGCGCAAATTCTTTTGATTTTCAAATTACTGCTCATTTTATTTCGTATTTATTTCTCCGTTATTCTTGTAAATTCCCGTAAAACCACGTAAAATGGCGTAAAGTTTCTCTACTACCTTTCTTGAGGTTTTTATAGACCTTGCGTCCGAGTTACAAATACGGTACAAAAATGAGCTGAAAAAGGCTTTTCAACGATGAATATCGCTGAATGAGCAAAAATAAAAGGCGCTCAAAATGAACGCCTTGCTAATCAATGATGATTGATGTTAATCGTTTGTAAGTATATCTTACTTGCCGATGCAGAAGTGTTTAAATATATTCCCAAGCACCTCGTCCGTTGTAACCTCTCCTACAATATCGCTCAGATGGAAGATGCATTCGCGCAGATCTTGCGATACGAGGTCGCCTGGTAATCCGGAGGAAAGGCCTTCTTGTACGCGGTGGATGGCATCTAGGGCATGGGAAAGGGCTTCGTAGTGGCGGATGTTGGTGACGATAATGTCTGCCTGACCGATATGGGGCAGGTTGGTGGATTCTATTAATAAGGAACGGAGATTGTCGATGTTCGTACCTTGTTTGGCGGAGAGGGTAAGTGTCCGCACTCCTGCGGGAAGAACAAAGCCGGGGGTAGCCGCTAAGTCGCATTTGTTGAGGGCAAGAATGACTTGTTTGCCTTCGAGGTGATGGAGGATTTGGGCGTAGAAGGCACGGAAGCGGTTCTCGTTTTCGTTCATGTCGCATACCAGTATGACAATTTGCGCTTGGTCCATGGCACGGAAGCTCCGCTCGATGCCGAGGGCTTCGATGGTGTCGGCGGTATTTCGGATGCCGGCGGTATCGATGAAGCGGAAGGTGGCTCCGCCGATGGTGATGGTGTCTTCTATCACGTCGCGCGTAGTGCCGTGAATGTCACTCACGATGGCACGCTCTTCACCCACTAAGGCATTGAGCAGGGTGGACTTGCCCGCATTGGTCTCTCCGATGATGGCTACGGGGATGCCATTCTTCAAGGCATTTCCGGTACTGAACGAGTCGGTGAGCCGGGCGATGAGGGTTTCGATTTGCGTGGCGAGGGCTTGAAGTTCGGTGCGGTCGGCAAACTCTAATTCTTCATGGTCGGAGAAATCAAGCTCTAATTCCATGAGGGAAGTGAGGTGCAAGAGTTGGTCGCGGAGTTTGGAAAGTTCCCGGCTGAACTCTCCGCGCATCTGGTTCATGGCGAGCCGATGGGTGGCTTCGGAGGTGGAGGCGATGAGGTCTGCCACGGCTTCGGCTTGGCTCAAGTCCATCTTGCCGTTCAAGAAAGCGCGTTGGGTGTATTCACCCGAACCGGCGGCACGGCATCCGCCCTTGATGAGGAGTTGCATCACTTGCTGGAGGATGTAGGGTGATCCGTGGCAGGAGATTTCGGTGGAGTCCTCGCCCGTGTACGAATGGGGGGCGCGGAAGACGGAAACCAGTACCTCGTCGATGATTCCACCCTCGGCGTTCTTGATGTGTCCGAAGGTGAGAGTATAAGGCTTGCGTTGCGCCAACGGTGCGGAAGAGCCTACAGGGGTGAAGATGCGGTCGGTTAGGGTTATGGCATCGGGACCGGACACGCGGATTAGCCCGATGGCTCCTCCTTGTGCGGTGGCTATGGCGCAGATGGTGTCTTGCGGCACTTGCTTCATAGGGATTTATGGGGGATGGGTATTAAAAATAACCCCTTGCCGGAGTTCTTGGTCTTTTCCGGCAAGGGGGCATTATATATTTTCACAAGTTGCAAGACTTATTTCTTGAAGAAATCTTGAACTTTTTCATTAGCTACCATTTGTTCATCAAAGATGTAGGCTCCTGTTTTCGGAGATTTCACCATTTTAATCACCTTTGTGTATGCACGACCTTCTTTAGAACCTTCGTGCAAGCTTGCTACTGTTTTCTTTGCCATGGCTGCTTACCTTTATATTTTTATATAAACGTCACTCTTGTTACTTAATCTCTTTGTGTATGGTCATTCTCTTCAGGATGGGGTTGTATTTCTTCAACTCCAGTCTTTCAGGAGTATTTTTCCTGTTCTTCGTCGTGATGTAACGCGAAGTTCCCGGCATACCGCTATCCTTGTGTTCTGTGCATTCAAGAATCACTTGTACTCTATTGCCTTTTGCTTTCTTTGCCATAATGGTAATCTCCTCTTTACTTTTTTAGCCAATCACTTTAATGCTTTTCCAATCACAATAACCTTTGGCTACAGCATCTCTCAAGGCTGCATCCAAACCCTTCTTATTAATAATGCGTAAGCCATTAGCGCAAATGCTCAGGCTAATCCAGCAATCTTGTTCCACATAGTAGAACTTCTTGTTGAACAGGTTCAAATCGAAAGTTCTTTTTGTCCTTCTTTTAGAGTGTGAAACGTTGTTGCCGTTCATGGCCTTCTTTCCGGTAATTTGACAAATCTTCGACATTTCTATCTTTATTTTTTAGTTTTAATCTATGCTTGTTCCAAACAGAGCGCAAAGTAAGCACTTTTATCTGTAACAGGCAAATTTTTATTCAAATAATTAGCTGTATAATAGTTTTTTTGCTCATTTCAACCACTCTCGAAGCATGTAAAGGGCATTTTTAATAGTTTTTTGTACATTCTTTGCTCTGCCCTCGTCGCCCTCTTGTTTGAAGAACGATATTTCGTTTTTGTAGGCAACGGCTATCCAAATTGTGCCCACCGGCTTGCTGGGAGTCCCTCCCCCTGGACCGGCTATGCCCGAGGTGGCAATGGCGCAATCAGTGCCCATTAAGGCTTGTACTCCTCTGGCCATTTCAGAAACAGTGTTTTGGCTCACGGCTCCATACCGTTCAAGCGTTTCGGGCTTGACGTGCAGCACGGATGACTTCACCTCGTTGGAGTAGGCCACTACTCCTCCTTTGAAGCATTCGGAACTTCCCGGTATGGCAGTGATGCATGCGGCAATGCCTCCTCCGGTGCAGCTCTCGGCCGTGGCGAGAGTCAGTTTCCGGGCTTTGAGTAAGGCATTTATTTCTTCTGCTAACTCCATATGTGTCCTTCTATGTTTTAATGTTGTTTCATAGAGCCACACGCGAATAGGCCGGCGCCTCCATGGGGCAAAAATCTTTGTCTTGGTATTTGAAGTAGCCGGTGATGGCTATCATGGCGGCATTGTCAGTAGTGTAGCTGAATTTGGGGATAAATATTTTCCAACCATATTTTGCGGCATGTTCCCTGAAGGCATTCCGCAATCCATTGTTGGCAGATACACCCCCGGCTACGGCTACCTCCTTTATGTGGTACTGCTTGGCGGCCTTGCGCAGCTTGTCCATGAGGATGTCTACGATGGTGGCTTCCAGCGATGCGGCCAAGTCGGCCTTGTGGTGCTCTATGAAGTCGGGATCATCTTCCAGCCAGTGGCGCAGGGAGTATAAAAACGATGTCTTTAGCCCGCTGAAGCTATAATCCAGTCCCGGTATATGCGGCTTGCTGAAGGCAAAAGCCTTGGGATTGCCTTGGCGCGCCAGTTTGTCGATAATGGGCCCGCCGGGATATCCCAATCCCATGACTTTCGAGCATTTGTCTATGGCTTCGCCTGCCGCGTCATCAATGGTTTGTCCCAGTATCTCCATGTCGTTATAAGCCTTTACCAAGATGATTTGTGAGTTGCCTCCTGACACGAGCAAGCATAAGAAGGGGAAGCTGGGCACTTCATTTTCTTCGCCCTCTACTTTGATGAAGTGGGCCAGTACATGCCCCATCAGGTGGTTCACATCTATCATGGGGATGTTCAAGGCGCGGGCAAAACCTTTGGCAAACGATACCCCTACCAGCAAGGACCCCATCAGTCCGGGACCCCGGGTGAATGCCACGGCGCTCAGTTCTTCTTTGGCGATGCCGGAGCGTTTAAGCGCTTCGTGCACCACGGGTACGATGTTTTGCTGATGGGCACGCGAAGCCAGCTCTGGTACTACGCCGCCATATGCTTCGTGCACGGCTTGGCTGGCCACTACGTTGGACAACAGGTAACCATCCTTGATAACGGCGGCCGAAGTATCGTCGCACGAAGACTCAATGCCTAAGATTATAGTGCTCATAAATGGTCTATTTAGGTTTTAATGTTGCAAAAGTAGTGATAAAAGTAGATTCATAAGGTAATATTCCGTATTTTTGTTGGCTGATTATAAAAATAGCCGCTTATCAAGAAACTAAAAAGTACAGTACGGTGGGTTGTCGGTATCGTGTTGAGCATTTACATCGGCACCATATTGCTGCTGAATATCCCCTATATCCAGCAACGCATGTCTGTGCTTGTGGCCGATGAACTTAGTGAGGTGCTTCAAGCAAAGCTGACCATCGGTCGCATAGATATAGGCTTGCTGAATCGTATTATTGTGGACGACTTGATGCTGGAAGACCGTTCGGGCGGGGACATGCTGAAGGTGGCTCGGCTTTCCGCCAAGTTCGACATCCTGCCTCTGTTTGAGGGGAAAATATCTATTGGCACGGTGCAGCTTTTTGGCTTCGACATCAATTTGCATAAGCCTACGCCTCTTGACGAGCCGAATTTCCGTTTCGTATTGAACGCTTTTGCCCCGAAGGATACGCTCCGTCGGAAATCCCCGTTGGATTTGCGTATCAACTCCATCCTTATCCGCCGTGGTCGGTTGTCTTATGATGTCTTGTCCGAAAGGCACACGCCCGGTCAGTTCAACTCCGGTCATATCGCCTTGAGGAACATCATAGCCAACATCTCCTTAAAGGCGTTACGCAATGACTCCATCAACGTGGCTGTCAAGCGCATGAGCATGCAGGAAGAGCATTCGGGCTTTACTTTGGAGAGGTTGAATTTTAAGTTGGTGGGCAACACCTGTGGTTTGCGGGTAGAGGATTTTGCCATAGGCTTGCCTCACTCCACGCTCCGAATGGACACCATCCGCGTACAATGTGATAGTTTGGAGCGCTTGAAGGATAGGGCGGGCGATGTTCATGTCTCCTTCCGTATGCTTCCTTCGAATGTAGTGCTGAGCGATGTGTCTGCCTTTGTGCCGGCTTTTGCCGGGTTCGACGATGCCATCCGGATGGAAATGGAGGCTGGTGGCACGTTGAATCAATTGGATTGTTCGCGCATAGTGTTGTATAGCCAGGACAGGCATTTCCGCTTAAATGGCAATATCTCTCTACAAGAACTCTCCCGTCCGTCGGACATTTATCTGTATGGCAACCTCTCGAATCTGTATGCCGACGAGGAGGGCATCGCTTTCTTTGTGCGCAATTTGGGGCCGAAAGGAAGTGACGTGCCTCTACCCCTGGCTCGTTTGGGTTCGGTGTCTTTCCAAGGACAGGTATCGGGCTATTTCACCGACTTGGTGATGTATGGACGGATACGGACCGGCTTGGGCGATGTGGATACCGACCTTAAGCTGAGTTCGGACCGGGAGCAAGGGCTTTTCTCTTATTCGGGAATGATAACCACCTGCAACTTCGGTTTGGGCAAGATGCTGGGCAACGACAAGCTGGGGAACGTCACCCTCAATGTAGATGTGGACGGAGGGCTTCGCAAGGGAAAGGTGCCCTCAATCATTTGCAAAGGCCTTGTCAAAGCATTGGATTATAGCGGGTATACTTATCACAATATTTCCTTGGACGGAGAATACGGGCAGGATGGCTTTAATGGTAAGGTGGCACTGGACGATGCGAACGGCTCGTTTACGCTGAACGGGGTGGTGAATACAACGGGGCAGATGCCTACCTTCAACTTCCTGGCCAGCATAGAGCGCTTCCGTCCGCACGACTTGAATCTTACCTCCAAGTATGAAGATGCCGAGTTTTCGGTGAAAGTAAAGGCTGACTTTACGGGCGGCTCTATCGACGAGATGAATGGCGAAATCAACATCGACAGTCTCTTGTACGTGGCATCGGGGCAGCGGCATTTCTTGAACAACATAAAGGTAGTGGCTTCGCGCGATGCGGAGGCCCCCCAGCGTCTGGTCTTGACATCGGAGTTTGTGGAAGGCACTATCGAAGGGCATTACTTGTACCGCACGTTGCCTGCCGGCATACTGAATATTGCCCGCCGGTATGTGCCCACGCTGGTGCCTTTACTGGGGAAAGAAAAACAGACGGACAATGATTTCCGCTTCAATATACATATATATAATACGGAATTGCTTTCGGATATGTTCAAACTCCCCCTCACGGTTTATACACACTCCACGTTGGCAGGAGCCTTCCACGACAAGGCCGGAAAGATGCGGATAGAGGGATACTTCCCTCGTCTGCGGTATGAGGAAAAGTTTATCGAGTCGGCCATGGTGTTGTGCGAGACGAGCGGAGACAAGCTCCATGCTTTGGCTCGCCTGACCAATCGCAAGGGAGGGGGGGCCATCAATGTTTCCGTGGAAGCTTATGCGCACGACGACCAGGTGCAGACCGCCCTGAACTGGGGCAATAATGGCGCAGTGACCTATAGCGGGAGGCTTGCGGCCATGGCACAGTTCATCCGCCAAGAGGCCATACCCGACTCCATAGCTACCCACAAGCAGAAACGGGCGCACCGGAGGAAACACACGCTTCCTCCCCTGAAGACCGTGGTCGACATAGCCCACACGGACGTCATTGTAAACGACACGCTATGGGAAATCCACCCCTCTCAGGTCGTGATTGATTCTGGCAAAGTGCACATTGATAATTTCTATTTCAGCCACGACGACCGTCACTTGCGCATTCATGGCACACTATCCAAGCTGCCTGAAGACACGGTGCACGTGGATTTGCAGGACATCAACATCGGGTATGTGTTCGACATTGCCGACTTGGGGGTGAACTTCAAGGGTGAAGCCACAGGGCCGGCCTATGCCTATGGCGTGTTGGGCGGAAATCCCGTAATGGCCACCGACCTGCATATCCGCGGGTTTGGCTTGAACGATGGTCTCTTGGGCGATGCCGACATCCGTGGGGAGTGGCACCACCAGGTGAAAGGCATCTACCTTGATGCTCGCATCCGGGAGAAAGACATTGCCCGCACCCATGTGCAAGGATATATCTATCCCATCAAACCCAACGGCTCGCTCGACCTCCATATTGATGCGGACAACACGAATCTGCGCTTTATCCACTACTTCATGCAGAACATCACCTCCGACTTCAGCGGGCGCGCCAAGGGTAAAATACATTTCTATGGCAGATTCAAGGCGCTTGCTATGGAGGGCAAGGTGGCGGGAGACGCTTCCATGAAGGTAGATGTGCTAAACACTACATATAATATAAAAGACAGCATCTTCATTGCCCCCGATGGTCTGACTTTCCGCAATAACCGTATTTACGACTCACAGGGACATGAAGGCCGGGTAAGCGGATACCTGAGATATCAGCACTTCAAGCATTTGGAGTATCGCTTCAATTTCAATGTCAACAATATGCTGGTGATGAATACCAAAGAGTCGCCCGACTTCCCCTTCTATGGCACGGTGTATGCCACGGGCAGCGCTACCATTGCAGGCAATGAGCATGACGGGGTGAACATCGATGTGGGCATGACCACCAACCGCAATTCATCCTTTACCTACATCAAAGACCAGGTAACCTCTGCCGTAAGCAATCAGTTCATCCGCTTTGTCGACAAAACACCGCGGCGCGCCATACGCGATACATTGTTGCTCTCTGCCTACGAGCGCGACCGCCAAGAGCTTGAAACGGCGCAGGAGGCAAGTGCCGACATCCACCTCAACCTGGCCATTGAGGCTACTTCCGATGCCACAATGCGCATCATTATGGACCCCGCGGCAGGCGATTACATCAGCGGGCGAGGCTCGGGGAACATCCGTACCGAGTTTTATAACAAGGGCGATGTAAAGATGTTCGGTAACTATCGCATCGACCAGGGTATTTACAAGTTCAGCCTCCAGGAGGTGATACGCAAAGACTTTACCATCGACGAAGGAAGTACCATCAGCTTCAATGGCGACCCGCTGGATGCCACCCTCAACATCGATGCCCGATACACCGTCAACTCCGTGTCGCTCAACGACCTCATGCCCAATGCCGGAATGCTGGGGCTGGACCAGACAAACATCAAGGTGGATTGCCTGATGAACCTCAGCGGGCAGCTCACTTCGCCTGAAATCAAGATGGACTTGGAGTTCCCCAACGAGCGCGATGAGGTGCAGACCATTGTGCGCAGCTACATCACTACCGACGAGGAGATGAGCATGCAGATTCTCTACCTGCTGGGCATCGGCAAGTTCTATGCCTCCGAAAGCGCGGGCGGCACGCAGAACTCCGATGTCATGTCCAGCGTGCTCTCATCCACCTTGTCCGGACAGCTGAGCAATGCCCTTTCCAACATCATTGACAATAACAACTGGAATGTAGGCACCAACCTCAGCACGGGTGAGCGGGGGTGGACGGATGTAGAGTTCGAGGGCATGCTGTCCGGTCAGTTGCTCAACAACCGTCTGCTCATCAACGGCAACTTCGGTTATCGCGACAATCCCTTGTCGAACACTAACTTCGTAGGCGATTTCGAGGCTGAGTGGCTTGTGAACCGTTCGGGCACCATCCGCTTGAAGGCTTACAATGAGACGAACGACCGCTACTACACCCGCACCAACCTCACCACGCAGGGCATCGGCATCATCTTCAAGAAAGACTTCAACCGCTGGAGCGAGCTGCTCTTTTGGAACCGCTGGAAACTGCGCCGCCTCAAGCAACGGCTGGAAGCGAAAGAAAGTGATAAATGATGTACTAATCACTAATCACTAATCACTAATCACTAATCACTAATACCTAATACCTAATACTTAACATCTACTCCCTTGCCATCAGCCTCCGCTCCGCCAGTTGTTCGTATTTCGTGCCCGGCCGTCCGTAGTTAGCATAAGGATAGATGGAGATGCCTCCGCGCGGAGTGAAGAATCCCGTCACCTCGATGTACTTCGGATTCATCAGCTTAATTAAGTCATTCAGAATGATGTTTACGCAATCTTCGTGGAAGGCTCCATGCCCGCGGAAGCTGAACAGGTACAGTTTCAAGCTCTTGCTTTCCACCATCTTCACGTCGGGGATGTAGCTGATGCGTATCTCTGCAAAGTCTGGTTGCCCGGTGATGGGGCACAGACTGGTGAACTCGGGGCAGTTGAACCGCACCCAGTAGTCGCGCTCCGGATGGCGGTTATCAAAAGCTTCGAGTACCTCCGGGGCATAATCTTGTCGGTATACGGTCTTGCTGCCCAGCAGGGTCAGTTGGTCTTTTAATTCAGTCATGGCGGTTATTGATGTTTTTGTTAGGATGAAATATGCTGCTTTGTAAATAGTTGTTTATCAACATTCTATAAATAGAAAAGTTAAGTCCGTCACTTAACTTTACTGCCCTTGAGGCCTTCCTGTGCAGGCTTCACGGCTGGCGAGGTAGCGTTCCAACCCTTCGCGGCGAAGCTTGCAGGCGGGGCAATGGCCGCATCCATCGCCCGGTATGCCGTTATAGCACGTCAGGGTATCGTGGCGCACCAGGTCGAGCACGCCCAGGCGGTCGGCCAGCGCCCATGTCTCGGCCTTGTCGAGCCACATCAGCGGGGTGTGGATGACGAATTGCGCATCCATCGCCAGGTTCAGCGTCACGTTCATCGAGCGGATGAACGAGTCGCGGCAATCGGGATATCCGCTGAAGTCGGTTTGCGATACGCCCGTCACCAGGTGCCTGATGCCCTTCTCGCGGGCATGCACGGCGGCAATGGCTAGGAAGAACAGGTTGCGTCCCGGCACAAAAGTGTTGGGCACGCCGCCTTCGGGTTGCTCGCTATCCATCGGTATTGTGGTGTCCGTCAGCGCGTTGCTGCCAAGATGGCCGATGAGAGGCGCATCCATTACCTGGAAGTCCACGCCCGCCTTGGCGGCTATGGCGCGTGCCAATTCTACTTCTTTTTCGTGCTTTTGCCCGTAGCGGAAGCTCAGGGCGTACACATCCTTAAACTCTTGTTTGGCCCAAAACAGGCAGGTGGTGGAGTCTTGTCCGCCACTGAAGATGACTAATGCTGGTTCGTTGTACATGATGATTAGTGATTAGCGGAATTAGTGTTTAGTGATTAATAGCCAGACTAATCACTAAACACTAATCGCTATAATTAAACTTCTCTGATTTTCCAAATCTTGTAGGAGATGCCCTCGTCGTACACGTCACTACCGTCTATGCGCTTCACGGCCTTCACCACGCGGATAGTCAGTGGCAACACAATGACTTCGTAGAGCGACTTCAGCACGATTTGTAACGCCATCATTACCGCCAGCTCGTGCCAGGCAATGATGCCCCCGAAGGCGATGGGGAAGAAGATGAGCGAGTCGGCCGTTTCGCCCACCACGGTCGACACAATGGCCCGCAGAGAGAATCGCCGCCCTCGGCTGGCCAGCTTCATGCGGCTCATGACGTAGGCGTTGAGAAACGACCCCGTGAGGAAAGCCAGCAGACTGGCCACCACGATGCGTGGCGCCATGCCGAATACGAAGTTGAAGTGTTCCTCACCCTCCCAGAATGGGGCGGCAGGCAGGGCTACGGCCACCAGCCCCAAGCCTACGACGAAGAAGTTCATGGCAAAGCCGCTCCAAATGATGAGCCTGGCCTTGCGGAACCCCCACACCTCAGCAATGCAGTCGTTGATGATGTAGGAAATAGGGAACACAAGCAACCCCGCCGTAACGGTGAGGCTCCCTAACTGGATGACTTTGGTTTCAAGAAGGTTTGCCGCGATGAGGCACACGTTGAACACGATGCCGAGCAGCATGAATGGGATGGATACTTGTTGTTTCATCGTTCTTGTTTTTTACGTGGTTTCCTGGAATACACGGCCGCTACTGGCGGCATCATACGTCTTTTCGGGCTGCAAAGATAAGGCATCTGGCGGAAACAGACAAGCGGGGCAGGCGGATTTTCCATTTTTGTCCGCCTGCCCCGTCTGCCTTTTTCTTGGCGGATTTGCCTCTTACCGCTTCTTCATCACGCTGTTCATCACCCGGATGCTGGATACCAGCTTGTTGGTCGAGGTGAATACATCCACATTCCATACATGCGACGAGCGGCCTTTGTGCACAATGGTTGCCACGGCACGCACCGTGTCTCCTTCGTGTGCCGACGAGATGTGATTCCCGCTCACTTGCATACCTACCACTACTTCGTCGGGTTGGCAGGATATCATGGACCCCAGCCCGGCCACGGTTTCGGCCAGTGCCAGGGTGGCTCCCCCGTGCAGAATGCCGAAAGGCTGACGTGTGCGCTCGTCTACCGGCATGGTGGCTTCAATGCGGTCGGGCGAAGCGTAGGTGTACTGTATGCCCAGATTGCCCATCAGCGCATGTTTGGCTTGGGTATTCAGCAGGTCGAGGGGAATTTCGGAGGCATGCACTTCGGCCAGGATGAGCTTTTCTACAGCCTGGGCCACACCGTCTTCCTCGTTGGATGCCGTCACGTAGTCAGCGCAACGCTTCACGGAGTCTTGCGCATGCCCCATGGCGATGCCCACTCCGGCCAGCTGAAGCATGGTGACATCGGCCACGCCATCGCCTATGGCTATTACTTCTTCGCGCGTCACGCCCAGCTGCTCCATCAATGCCCCCAGTGTATTGGCTTTGTCTATGCCGCAAGGCACCACTTCCAGGAAGTAAGGCTCGGAAGGAAATACGTCCAGCGCGCCGGCCAGCCGTTTCTTCCAATGTTCTTCCAGGCCGCGCAAAGCTTCTTCGTCGTCGCTCACCAGCACGCATTTGCAAGGGGCAAAGTCGATGGCGGTAGAAAAATGCTCTTCTTCAATAATCCTCAGTTTATTCAGCTGGGCTTCGCGGCGAATGTAGAGGTTGTCGGGGTCGTTGGTCAGCAAGGTGTCGTCGTGGTAGGTGAAGATGGAGAACCCGTTCTTATTGGCTTTCTTTTCCAGGTAAGGAATCATCTCGGGGTTGATGCGGCGTTCAAACAAGATTTCCCCATTCTCGGCTTTGATGATTTGGCATCCGTTGTAGGACACCACATAGCCTCCGAAGTGTCCCAACTCCAATATTTGCGCCAAAGGCATGAGCCCATAGGTGGGCCGGCCTGAGGCCAAGACAATGCGTACACCCATGTGTTGCACTTTCAGCAAGGCGGAAAGGGTGCGCTTGCTGATTTCTTTTGCGTCGTTAAGCAATGTCCCGTCTACGTCGAGGACTAATAATTTGTACTTCATGGCCGGTAGGTTTTTAGTTCTGCTTACAAATATAACGAAAAGCGGGCAGAATACAGGTCTTTGGGCACGAATATTTCTGTTTTTTTGTAGATGATGGCAGAAGCAAGGCTGCATGTGTAGGGGCACGGAGTGGCACGCCGTGCAAAGGAGTGGAAAAATGATATATATCAATACGCATTTCCTGCCAAAAGCGTATCTTTGCACCCCGGTATTAGTTTTTTAATCTAAAGTATTTAAGTCATGAAATTGCCTGAAGATGCGATGATGCTCTACAGCTTCATCAACACGAAGCTCCGCGATTGTTATCCTTCTCTCGATGCCTTGTGCGAAGACATGGGGGTGGAGAAGAGTTTTGTGGTGCAAAAATTGAAAACGGTGGGATTTGAGTACAATCCCGCGAAAAACCGTTTCTGGTAATAAAGTGAAAACGAAAGACAAGAGGGATGCTTCCTGGTGGGGGCATCCCTCTTTGGCTATATCTTATATTCTTTATCCTTTCATTGGGGCACATCTTCAAGGTTCTTTTCGATTTCCCCATCGCTCAGTTCATAGTTCACCAGGTCGCCGGACAAGTACTTGTCATACGAAGCCATGTCGATAAGCCCATGCCCCGAGAGGTTGAACAAGATGACTTTCTCTTCGCCCGTCTCCTTGCACTTCTTGGCCTCATTGATGGTGGCAGCTATGGCGTGGCACGATTCCGGTGCGGGGATGATGCCCTCTACCTGTGCGAAAAGGCAGCCTGCCTCGAACGACTCCAGCTGCTGGATGTCGACCGCCTCCATAAGCCCGTCTTTCAGCAGCTGGGAGACAATGACGCCTGCGCCGTGATAGCGCAAACCGCCTGCATGAATGTTGGCCGGAGCAAAGTTGTGACCCAGGGAGAACATGGGCAGGAGTGGGGTGTAGCCTGCCTCGTCGCCATAATCGTAGCAGAATTTTCCGCGTGTCAGTTTGGGGCAAGAGGCCGGCTCTGCCGCAATGTAGCGTGTCTGTTTCCCTTCCAATAGAGTGTGCCGCATGAAGGGGAAAGCTATGCCGCCGAAGTTAGAGCCTCCGCCAAAGCAGGCTATCACCATGTCGGGATATTCTCCGGCCAGCTCCATCTGCTTTTCGGCTTCCAGCCCGATGATGGTCTGGTGCAAGGCCACGTGGCTCAGCACAGAGCCCAGGGTGTATTTGCAGTTGGGTGTGGTGCGGGCCAGTTCAATGGCCTCGGAGATGGCCGTACCCAGCGAGCCCTGATGGTTGGGGTGGGCGGTCAGAATGTCTTTGCCGGCGCGTGTGGACATGGAGGGCGAGGGGGTGACTTGTGCCCCGTAGGTCTGCATGATGCTGCGGCGGTAAGGCTTCTGTTCATAGCTTATCTTTACCTGATACACGGCGGCCTCCAGTCCGAACAGGCGGGCGGCGTATGACAAGGCGGCTCCCCATTGTCCGGCACCGGTTTCGGTAGTGACGTTGGTCACGCCTTCTTTCTTGCAATAGTAGGCTTGGGGCAAGGCCGAGTTCAACTTGTGCGAGCCCATAGGGCTTACGCTTTCGTTCTTGAAGTAAATGTGTGCCGGTGTGCCAATGGCTTTCTCCAGCCCGTAGGCGCGCACCAGCGGGGTGCTTCTATAATATTTGTACATCTCGCGCACCTCTTCGGGTATTTCTATCCACGTGTCTGTTTGGTTCAGCTCCTGCCGGCACAGCTCCTCGGCAAAGATGGGGTAGAGGTCTTCCGGCTTCAAGGGTTGTTTGGTGGCCGGGTTCAAGGGCGGCAAGGGTTTGTTCTTCATGTCGGCCTGGATGTTGTACCAGTAGCGGGGTATCTCGTCTTCAGGGAGCATGAATCTTTTTCTTTTTTCACTCATAATGTTTGTGTATTGGTTTATTTTGTGCCCAAATGTAGTAATTATTTCGATATGTATGTCATTTTACTACAGATTTCTTTTTGTTTGCCTGAAAAATGCTGTTCTTCTGCTTGCAAAGCTCGGGCTTTTTGTGTTTCTTTGTTTCCACAATAGTGTACAAAGCGGGGTGCTCAAGGCCGTTATTCCTATTTGTTTCCAGTTTTGAGCACGATTTTTGTCTTGAAAAAACATTTTGTCATGAAAATCCTGATTGTAGAAGACGAGCAAAACCTGCGCGAAACCATTGCCGCCTCGCTCCGCAAGGAGAAGTTCGTGGTGGAGGTGGCCCCCGACTACTATGCCGCGCTCGACAAGATTAACGATTATGATTACGACTGCATCTTGCTCGACATCATGCTGCCCGGAGGCAGCGGCCTCGACTTGCTGCGCGAGCTGAAGCGCCTGCACCGCAGCGACAGTGTGCTCATCATCTCCGCCAAAGACTCTCTGGACGACAAGGTGGACGGGCTGGAACTCGGGGCAGACGACTACCTCACCAAGCCCTTCCACCTGGCCGAGCTGAACGCCCGTGTCAAGTCATTGATAAGGCGGCGCCATGCCCAGGGCGAGACGTCCATTTCCCTTGGCAATCTCTCCCTCTTCCCCGACAAGCGCCAGGTGGAGGTAGGCGGCACGCCTTTGCAACTGAACCGCAAGGAGTTTGACTTGCTCTACTACTTTGTGGCCAACCCCAACCGGGTCATCAACAAGATGAGCCTGGCAGAATCGGTGTGGGGAGACAACATCGACCAGGCCGATTCACTGGACTTCATCTATTCGCAAGTGAAAAATCTGCGCAAAAAGCTGAAACAAGCCGAAGCCACTGTAGAGCTGAAGGCAGTGTATGGCTTTGGCTATAAGCTCACCGAATTGTAACACGACGGGTCACAAGGTATATGAAGCTGCTGCATTACACCTACCGGAAGTTGTCGCTCCTGCTCCTGTTGCTCATGGCGCTATGGGGCGTGCTGTTCTACTATGCCATTATGGACGAGGTGATGGACGAAACCGACGACACCCTGCAAAACTACGCCCACCTGCTGATAAAGAAAGCCTTGCGCGACCCCTCTGTGCTCAATACGGAGGGCAACCTGATGTCGTTTTACACCTTCCGCCCCATCACCGAAGCCGAAGGCCACAACTACCGCGAGATGCTCTACGACTCTACGGTGTACGTGGAGCTGGAAGACGAAAACGAGCCTGTGCGCGTCATGCAAACCGCCTTCCGCATGACCGATGGCCGCTTCTACGAACTCACCCTGATGATATCCACCTTGGAGCGCGACGACATGGTGCGTGCCATCTGCTGGTACCTGGGCGCCCTGTTCTTCTTGTTCGTCATCTGCACCTCCATCGGCATCAAGCGGGTGCTGAAAGACGTCTTTAAGCCTCTGCACCGCCTGCTGGCCTGGCTGCACGAGCTGCACCCCGGCCAGGAAGTCCCCCCTCTGGACAATCCCACCAACATCCGCGAGTTCCGCCAGCTCAGCGAGGCCGCAGTGGCCATGGGCAACCGCAGCTACAAGGCCTATACAGAGCAAAAGCATTTCATAGAAAACGCTTCCCACGAACTGCAGACCCCCCTGGCCATCCTGCGCGGCAAGGTGGAACTGCTGGCCGAGGGCGAAAACCTCACCGCCAAGCAGATGGAGGAACTCGACGAAATCTACGCCACCCTGGGCCGCGCCGTGAAGCTGAACAAATCACTGCTCTTGCTCTCGCGCATAGAAAACGGCCAGTATGCCGAGACGGAAAACGTGTCTGTCGACGAGATTCTCGACCACCTGCTGCCCGACTTGCTGGACATTTATGAAGGCAAGCACGTGCAGGTGGAGCGGCAACAGTCCGAGGCTCCCTTCATCATCCGCTGCAACCACTCGCTGGCACAGATACTGGTGACCAACCTCGTGAAGAATGCCCTTCTGCACAACCGCGAAGGCGGCACGTTGCGCATCGCCACTACCCCCTCCAGCCTTGTGGTGGCCAACAGCGGCGAGGCTCCGCTCGATGCCGACCGCTTGTTTGAACGCTTCTACCGCGGCAGCGGACGCAAGAAAGACTCCACCGGACTTGGCCTCGCCATAGCCCGCTCCATAGCCCGCTCCGCAGCGCTGGAGTTGCACTACGAGTGGTGCGACGGCATGCACTGCTTCCGGTTGGTTAAAAGAGATTAAGGCGCGGGATAGTGGCAAGAAATTCCCGTTTCTTTCCCAATTTTCGCCCCTTCTTTGCACACAACATATAGAGTACACCGTTATGAGAAAAAACATCTTGCTGCTTCCCCTCCTGTCGCTTGCCCTTGCCCAGCCGGCTTGGGCAGACGGCATTGTCACTTTCGACTCCAAGCAATTGCCAAACGAGGCGCTTGCTTTCATTAAGCGCCACTTTCCTCAGGCGCAAATATCCCACATCAAGATAGAGAAAGATTTCTTGCGGGTAGACAAGTACGAAGTGCTGCTCACCGACCGCACAGAAGTAGAGTTCGACCGCGACGGCCGGTGGATGGAGGTGGAGTGCGACCACGTGCAGGTTCCCCAAGGCTTAGTGCCCGCCTACGTGTCGGCGTATGTGTCCAAGCACTTTCCCGGCGCTTTGGTCGTGAAGCTCGAGCGCAAGCGCAAGGGGCTGGAAGCCGATTTGGACAACGACCTGTCCCTCACCTTCAATCAGAAAGGCGAACTGATAGATATAGATGATTGAGGCAGAGCCTCGTAACGACAAAAGGGAGGAACGCGCGTCCTCCCTTTTGGCATATTTATAGGGGTATGATTCCGCTGCCTTAAATGATGTACTGCGAGCTGATGGACTCGTTGTTCATTACCCGGCGGATAGTTTCGGCAAACATGTCGGCTATGCTGAGCTGCTTCACCTTGTCGCACTTCTTGGAGTAGGGGATGCTGTCGGTAAACACCATCTCAGTCAAGGCAGACTCTTGCACGCGGAACGAGGCAGGGTCGGACATCACGCAGTGGCTGGCAATGGCACGCACCGAGCGCGCGCCGGCCTCCATCATGATGTTGGCCGCCTTCGTAATGGTGCCCGCCGTGTCTACAATGTCGTCAATCAGCACCACGTTCTTGTCCTTCACGTCGCCAATAATCTGCATCGTAGCTACCACGTTGGCCTTCTCACGCGTCTTGTTGCACAGCACCAAGGGCACGCCCAGGTATTTGGAGAAGGTGCTGGCACGCTTTGAGCCGCCCACGTCGGGGGTGGCAATCACCAAGTCGTCCAGCTTGAGCGACTCAATGTAGGGCAAGAACACCGCCGAAGCATACAGGTGGTCTACCGGAATGTCGAAGAAACCCTGAATCTGGTCGGCATGCAAGTCCATCGTAATCAGTCGGTCGATGCCGGCCACCGAAAGCAAGTCGGCCACCAGCTTCGCGCCAATGGATACGCGCGGCTTGTCTTTGCGGTCCTGTCGTGCCCAGCCGAAGTAGGGGATGACGGCCACAATGCTTTTGGCTGACGCGCGCTTGGCGGCATCAATCATCAGCAGCAACTCCATCAGGTTGTCGGAGTTGGGAAAAGTGGACTGTACCAGGAACACGTGTGCCCCGCGGATGGATTCTTCGTAAGACACGGCAAACTCCCCATCGGCAAAATGGGTAATGTTCATTTTCCCCAAGGGGCAATTAAGGCTTGCACAGATTTTCTCTGCCAGGTACTTCGAGTTTGTGCCCGAAAATACCATAAAAGGTGCTTTTTCGCTCATTTTTGTGAATAGATGTTTAACCTATTTGGATTTTTTTGCAAAGGTATGAAAATCCTGTTACATGGGCACTCTTTTCGAGGATATTTTTCGCCCCGCGTGCCAAGCTTGGCGAATGTGCTGTGTAGCAGGGAATATTGGTGTAACAATATTTTATTATTCTATACTTAAAGGGAGCGGGACGTACCTGCGTCGTACCAAAGTCGTACCAGGTTCGTACCATGTTCGTTCTTCTTTTGTCGCTATAGAAGCGAACATGGTACGACTGTCCTTCAATATAGATTACTATTTGCTGCGCCTATTGCCCGATGACCGGCACTTCCAGGAAGCGTGCGTGGGGGAAGTGGCGGCTCAGGTAGCGGCTCAGGTATTGGCGGGTGTCGTCCAGTATGGTAGAGTCAGATACCGGCGGATAGAGGTTGTACAGCACGGTGTGCAGCGGGATGCCCCTGCGCGCTATGGCCTCAAGGCCGAGCAGCGTGTGGCTGATGCTACCCAGCCGTCCCGAGGTGACAAAGACCAGCGGGCAGCCTTGCCGGGCAATGTAGTCTATGGTGAGCAGGTCTTCGGTGAGCGGCACCATGAGGCCTCCGGCACATTCCACGAGCACGTCGTCATAGCGGCATGCCAGCGTGAGGGTGGCGCTGCCTATGCGCTCCAGGTCTATAGGCCGGCCGTCTATGCGGGCAGCCAGGTGGGGAGAGCAGGGGTAGGAGTAGATTTCGGGCATGGTGAGGCCTTCCCGGTCTTCGGGCAGGTAGCCGGTGCCCATGATGCGGCGGTGCAGGTCTATGTCTTCCGAGTGGCCGGTGTTGCCCGTCTGCACCAGTTTTTGGGTGATGACGCGCCGCCCTTGCGTCATCCATTGGGTGGCCAGCCAGGCGGTGCAGTAGCTTTTTCCGGCATCGGTGTCAATGCCGCTCACGTAGTAGATGTTTCCTTGTTGTGTCATGATGCTTCGTTTTTTATGGCGATAATGTAAATGGGGTGATAAGTCAGTGTCACGCCTTCCGGGCAGGGGAAGGTTTGGGTGTAGGCGTTGCAGAAGTCGTTCAGCCGCCCTCGCGTCCACATGCGCTTTTCAGTGCCGGTGACGCCCGTCTGGCGGAGGTGTTTCAGCACCTCCACAGGGGTGGGGAAGGCGAGGGGCACCACGTCTTCCTCGGCATGCAGCAGGCGCAGCCCTGCAGGCAGCATGCGGCACAGCTCGTCCAGCGTGGGGTAGTGCAGCCCGTTGCCGGTGATGTGGCGTATTTCGTGCAGGTTTCTGGGGCCGAAGGTGCTGACGGCCAGCACTCCGCCCGGAGCCAGCGCCGTGTGGCACTTGGCAAAGAAGGCTTCCGGCTCGTTGAACCATTGCAGGGTGGAGCAAGACGTGATGAGTTGTATTCCTGACGGGAAGTCCATGCTTTCTGCATCGCCCGGCAGGAAGCAGGCCGGCGCGTCGGGGCTGAGCAGGTCGCCGAGGCAGTCTTCCATCTCCGTGCAGAGGTCGTTCAGCCATAGCTTCCGGGGGTGGAAGGTTTGCAGCAGCATCCGGCTGTAGATGCCTGTGCCGCACCCTATTTCCAGCATGCTGTCCGCTTCCTGCCGCGGCAGGAAGCGGCACAGCAAGTCCGTCATGTGGCGGGCTATCTGCTGCTGTGCCAGTGCGGCGTGGTTGTATGAATTGCGTGCCTTGGCAAAGTGTTCGGCTATCAGTCGTTTGTCCATAAGTCTTGCAAGTAGTGTTTAAAGGTCAGTTCGGGGTAGTGGGGCTCATCCGTCTCGCGGACAGGGACGTTCAGCTCTGCCCAGGCGTTCAGTTGGTTTTGGGGCGGAATGATGCGGTCGGCGCGCCCCACTACGGCCTCCGTCCAGCGCAGGGTGGGGGCGGGCAGCTGCGTGCAGGCTTGGGCAATGGCCGCCAGCTCGTCGCGCAGTTCATCCAAGGGGCGGCGGGGGGTGACGCTCAGGAAGCGGCGGAAAGTGGCCATGTCACCGCACATCCGCTTCAGAAATTTGTGCAGCGATACGTCGGTCAGCCCCTCGAGCGTGCCTTGAAAGATGGCAGGTGGTATGCCCTTTCGCTCATCGATGGGGAAGGGGGTGCCGTTGATGGCAACGCACTGCTTGGGCGCGAGCGGCAGGCGTGGCACGGTGTGCGAGGCGGCCCACACGCCCATCGACCACCCTGCGACGTTCAGCTCGCGGTACTCCCGCAGCGGGGCAGGGTCGAAAACCAGGTCGCGGTAGTCGTAGCACAGCAGCAAGTCGCTGCCCTGCGGGCGGTATTGCAGGAAGGGAGTTTCATCGGCCCCCCAGCCTGCAAACATCAGCAGCAGGCGGGGGTGACGGTGTTGTTGGAGGAATATTTGCTTCATTAATTGTATGGGCTATTTAAATGTATTGACTATCCATTGCCTTCCCATTGCATAGGCACGGGGTAGGCAATGCTTTGTTGAAGTAAAGCCGCACATTATGCAGAAGCGACTCTACCTCTTCGGCCTTCAAGGCTGCCGTGAGCGAGAAGCGTATGCGCGCTGTGCCCGGTGGCACCGTGGGCGGGCGCACGGGCAGGGCATAGAAGCCTTGCCGCTGCAAATGCGCTGCCAGCTTCACGGCTTCTGTGCTTTCGCCCACTATGAGGGGGGCGATGTGGCTGCTGCCCGGGCACTGTAGCTCGGCTTGGCGGAGGCCTTGGCGCAACAGTCCGCCCAAAGTGGCGAGGTGGCGGCGTTCTTCTTGCAAGTGGGGCAGGCGGCGCACCACGTGCAGTGTCCATGCCACGTTGACTGGGGGCAAGGCCGTGGTGAAGATGAAGGGGCGCATGTGGTTTACCAGATACCGGCGTACAATCTGCTTGCAGGCTACGAATGCTCCGGCGGAGGCGGCAGCCTTGCCGAAGGTACCCACCAGCAGGTCTATGTCGGGGATGCAGCCTTGCTCTTCGGCACAGCCCATGCCCCGCCTGCCCCGCACGCCGAAGGCATGTGCTTCGTCCACGTAGAGCATCACATTGTCATATTGCTTCTTCAGTGCTACCAGCCTGGGCAAGTCGGCTTCGTCGCCATCCATGCTGAAGATGCTTTCGGTGACTACGATGATGCGGCTGTACATGCCGTGGTGTTGTGCCAAGAGCCGCTCCAGTTGGGCAAGGTCGTTGTGCCGGTAGCGTATGCAGCGCGCATCGCTCAGGCGGATGCCGTCGATGAGGCTGGCGTGTACCAGCTTGTCGGCGAGGATGAGGGTTGATTTGTCGGCCACGGCTGGCAGTATGCCTGTGTTGGCATGGTAGCCGCATCCCAGCAAGAGTGTGGCTTCGCATCCCAGCAGGGCAGCCAGCTCCTCCTCAAGCTCCTCGCAGACGGGGAAGTTGCCCGTGAGCAGGCGCGACGAGGACGAGGTGGGTAGCAAGGCTTCGGGTTGCACGTTGTCGATGAAGTCCTGCCACCAGTCTGTGCGGGCAGCCAGCCCTAGGTAGTCGTTGGAGGAGAGGTTCAGCATCGGCTTGCTTCCCGGCGTGTTGACGTATCGCCCGTGGTGCTCCAGCCGGGGCAGGCTGCGCAGGTTGCCTTCGGCTTCCAGCAAGGCGAGGCGGGCTTCCATATCTTGATAAAGCGTATTCATTGGTCTTTGTTCATTTCGGTTAGTATCTTCAGCATGCCGCAGGTCAGTTGGTTCAGCTCATCGGGGCGGATAATGAAGGGCGGCATGACGTACACCAGCCTGCCGAAGGGGCGCAGCCAGATGCCTTCTTCCACAAAGCGCCGCTGCATCCAAGCCATGTCTACCGGCCGGTGCAGTTCTACTACCCCGATGGCGCCCAGCACGCGCACGTCCTTCACAATGGCCAACTCTCGGGCGGGTGCCAGCTCGCGCAGGAGTTGGCTTTCGATGGCCGAGACTTTGCCCTGCCAATTATATTCTTCCGACGTGAGCAGGCGCACCGAGGCACAAGCTATGGCGCAGGCCAGCGGATTGCCCATGAACGTGGGGCCGTGCATGAATACCCCCGGCGTGTGTAGCGAAATGCAGTCGGCCACCTCGTTGCTGGCCAGCACGGCGGAGAGCGTGAGGTAGCCCCCAGTCAGCGCCTTGCCTATGCACATGATGTCCGGCTCTACTTCGGCATGCTCCCAGGCAAATAGCTTGCCCGTGCGTCCAAAGCCCGTGGCTATCTCGTCGAAGATGAGCAACAGACCGTATTCGCGGCACAGGCGTGCGGCTTCGCGCAGGTATTGCGGGTGGTAGAACCACATGCCGCCTGCGCCTTGCACGATGGGCTCAAGGATGAGTGCCGCCAGCTCCTCGTGGCGTTCGCGGATGAGGGCGTGCAGCGGCTCGATGTCGTCGGGCATCCACTCGCCGTGGAAGCGCGAGCGGGGCTGTGGGGCAAAGTACCTCACCGGCAGGGCAGAGCCGAAGAGGGAGTGCATGCCCGTCACAGGGTCGCACACCGACATAGCATTCCACGTGTCGCCATGGTAGCCTGAGCGGATGGTGACGAAGTTTGTCTTCTTGCTCTCGCCCTTGCCGTGCCAGTATTGCACAGCCATCTTCATGGCCACCTCCACCGCCACAGAGCCGGAATCTGCATAAAATATCTTCTGCATGGAGGGCGGCACCAGCGGCAGCAGCAACTTGGCCAGCTCGATGGCAGGCTCATGGGTCAGCCCGCCAAACATGACGTGGGCCATGTGCTTCAGTTGTTCTGCCACGGCCTTGTTCAGCACCGGGTGGTTGTAGCCGTGCACCGCGCACCACCACGACGACATGCCTTCTACCAGCCGCGTGCCGTCGGCCAAAGTGATGGTGGCGCCTTCGGCCTTATCTACCTTGTATACGGGCAACGGGTGGGTGGTAGAAGTGTAGGGGTGCCACAGGTGCAGGCGGTCTGTCATCGTGTCGCACAACCGGTAGCCTGCCTGTAAGGCCAGCGCCTTGTCTTCGTTTACCTTCGAGCCGAGCGTGGTGAGCAGGTCGCCCACGATGGCGGCGTTGATGCCCGTTTGCATGGCCTTCAGCACCGTGTCCTTGCCGAGCTGCGCCCGCCCGCCGGCAAAGCGCAGGTAGGCCGTGGGATGGATGAAGCGGAAGAGGGCAATGGTGGTGAGTACCTCGTCGGGGGTAAGGGGTGGCTGCCCCTCTAGTGGTGTGCCGGGTATGGGACTGAGCAGGTTGAGGGGGATGGACTTTACGCCCAGCTCTTTGAGCGTGAAGGCCAGCTCTATGCGTTGCTCCATCGACTCGCCCATGCCTATGATGCCCCCGCTGCAAATGTCCATGCCTACGCGTTGTGCGGCCCGCAAGGTCTCTATCTTGTCGGCCTGCGTGTGGGTGGTGCACAGGGTGGCGAAGTAGGAGGGGGCTGCCTCCAGGTTGCAGTGGTAGCGGGTCACCCCGGCTTCGTGCAAGGCCTGTAGTCCCTGTTCGTCCAGCAGTCCCAGGGAGGCACAGAGGTGGATGGATGAGTGGCGACGAATCTTGCGCACGGTGTCGCAAATCTTCCCAAGTTGCCTGCCCGTAGGCTTGCGCCCGCTGGTCACCAGCGAGAAGCGGGCCACGTCTTGCCGCTCGTTGCAGAGGGCATGGCGCAGGCATTCACCGGCGGGCAGCAGGTCGTAGACTTCGGCCTTCGTGGGGTAGTGGGCCGACTGGGCACACCAGCGGCAGTCTTCCGGGCAGCGGCCCGACTTGGCGTTGACGATGGAACACATGTTGAATTCCCTCGGTGCCATCCGGCGTGTTATCTCGGCGGCAGCGGCATACAGGGCTTCCTTGTCGGGCTGCATAGCCAGCCAGCAGGCTTCGTCGAGGCTTATGGCCTGTCCGCCGAGCACTTTTTGTTTCAATTCTTCTATTGTCATGGTTTGTATAAGATGTAAGTGATTGGTTCTTGCTGTGTGTACAAAAAAAGGCGGACACAAGCTGCCGCCGGGGAAGCGAAGACTACGTCAGTCCCCCACAGCTTGTGTCCGCCTATATGGCCGGTCTTTGTGATGGGCATGCTGCCCCTTGCGGGTGCACAACCTTTGCACCCGCAGGGAGCAGCACTTTGGGTCGTGCCCTGCGCGGTGCTCCTTGCGACAGTCAGTGTGGCGCATAGGGTTGTCCCCTCCGCCTCCGGAGGCAGCTCCCACGGCATGTCCCGTCCGGCTCTGTCGCTTTCCGCCCGGCTGGCATTGCGGTGGCACCCCGATGTCCCGGTGTGCAGCTGTTTCTTCAGCGAACGGTCGGCAATGCTGTTGCACACGTGGCCTATGGTGACGTGCCTGCCCATACTGGCAAATGCGGCATATTGCTTCCGGCTCCAGCGTCGGAAGCGTAGCGCATGCTGTATGGTCATAGCTCTGTTCATTGGCCTTTCGGGGTAAAATGCCGGGCGGTACGTCCGCTTGAGGCGTGCAAATGTAGGAAAAATATTCGTAATGCCCAAAATTCAAAAGGTTAGCGTGAAAAAATGGATATTTACAAAAACACCCATTTCGAAGGCTGTCATCCCTCTATTTTCTCCTGGACATGTCCGTATTTTCTACGGCTCACCTCCTTTCCTATACGCCAATGGATAATAGGACTTGATAAGGACTTGGTAAGGAGGAGATACGGAGGTGGTACGTAGTTGGGGTGTATTTGTTACGTCAATATATTGAATTATAGAATATTACGGGCGTTTTTTGGAATGGTTTTTGTAAGGGAAAGTGAATAATCAAGATTTTTCATGTAAATATTTATAGATTCCGGAATAGAGAATGGGGAAATTTTAATATGTTTACATTCCCGTTCTCACATTGTTTGCCGTCCGTGCCGTGTGCGGATGCAGAATGAATTATTATACCATAGTGTAAGTGAAAGTGGCATGAAAAAGAAAGATTTTTTAGTTAGATATTTTTGGATATTATTAAATTATGATATATATTTGCGCCATTCTAATGCGAGAATAACACTGATTTATTAACCTTAATTTAGTAAGACACATGAAAAAGCTTTTATCAGTTTTGTTTATGTTGGGCTTCGCCTTGGCTTCTGCGTATGCGCAAAACATGCAGATAAAAGGCACGGTGGTAAGCGGCACGGACAACGAGCCCTTGCCCGGAGTGAATGTGGTCGTAAAGGGCAATACGACCGTGGGTACGATAACCGATATAGATGGTGTGTTCCATCTCAGTGTGCCCGGCGATGCCGTCCTGACCGTTTCTTATATTGGTTTTAAGACGCAAGACGTCAATGTGGGGAATCGCCCCGAATTGAAGATTGTTTTGGAAGAAGACACCGAGACGTTGGACGAGGTCGTGGTGGTGGGCTACGGCGTGCAGAAGAAGAGCGTGGTGACGGCTTCCATCGCCAAAGTGTCGGCCGACGACTTGGAGAACAAGGCTCCCGTCCGCATGGATAACGCATTGAAAGGTTTGGCCGCCGGTGTGGATGTGACCTCCGCTTCCGGTCAGCCGGGCGATTCGCCCCGCGTCCGTATTCGTGGTATCGGCACCATTAACGACAGCGACCCGTTGTACATTGTAGACGGCATGCCCATCGATGGCGGCTTGGACTTCGTGAACCCCAATGACATCGAGTCTATCGAGGTGCTGAAAGATGCCGCTTCGGGTGCCATCTACGGCGCGCGCGCCGCCAACGGCGTTATCTTGGTCACCACCAAGAAAGGCAAGTTGGGCAAGACGAGCATCAGCTACAACTTTTCTTACGGATGGCAGAGTGCTTGGAAACGCCGCGACGTGACCGGTGCCACGGATTATGCCATTCTGCAAAACGAACGCTACGTCAATAGCGGGCAAGCTCCCGTTTATGCCGACCCCTACAACTTGGTGGATGCCAACGGCAATGCCATCAAGGGATTCGGCACCGACTGGCAAGACTTGGTGTTCTACGACGGTGCGCCGGTCATGAATCACGATGTCACCGTCAGCGGGGCTACGGAGAAGGTGAACTACTACTTGTCTCTGGGCTATTATTCCCAAGATGGTATCGTGGGCGGTAACCACGGGCACTCTAACTACGACCGCCTGACTATGCGTTCCAACACCAGCTACAATCTGATTGATGCCAGCAAGGAACGCTCTTTCCTCAACAAGCTGGACTTGGGCGTAAACATTGCCTACATGCGTACGCACTCTACCGGAGTTGAAACGAACTCTGAATTCGGTTCCATCCTGGGGTCTGCTCTCTACTTGTCGCCCATCCTTACTCCCACGCTGAAGGGCGATGCCGCGCAGGCCATGATAGACAACTATGCCGGTTATGACTTGCCGCGCGACGAGAATGGCGACCCCTACACCATCCCCGGCTACGGCGGCTCGTATGCCGAAATCAACAACCCGTTGGCCATGATGACGCTGAATCCCACGAAGAACTGGTCGCACAAGTTTGTGCCCAAGTTCTCCATTGACCTGCAGATATGGGACAACATCAAGTACCACTTCTCGTACAGTGCCGACATGTCTTTTTGGGGCAACGACGGGGCTACTACCAGCAAGTATTACCTGAGCGGCAACAACAACGCTTCGCACACCAGCGCCAACAGCTATAAGGCGCAAAATACTACTTGGCAGCTGGAAAACACGTTGACTTACGACAAGGTTTTTGGCAAGCACACCATCGGCGTAGTGCTGGGGCTGTCGGCCTTGCGCTACACGGGCAGCGAGCTTTCTGGCAACCGTTGGAATTTGGTGAATCCTGCCAAGCCCTCCATCGACTATGCTACCGGCAATTTGGATTATATCTACGATGACAGCGGCAACATGACGGGTGCCACGGCGCAGTTCGGTACTTCCGGAGGCCCGTACACTGAGCACCGCATGGCTTCCATGTTTGCCCGTCTGAGTTACAACTACGACGAGCGTTACATGGTGCAGGCCACCGTGCGCCGCGACGGTTCCAGCCGCTTTGGCCCTAACAACAAGTATGGTACGTTCCCCTCGTTCTCCGTGGGTTGGAATGTTATGAACGAGGCTTTCATGGAGAAGACGCGCGACTGGCTGTCCAACTTCAAGTTCCGCTTCAGCTGGGGTAAGAACGGTAATGACAACATCGACGATTTTGGCTACACTTCGTTGACAGCTACGGGCAATAACGTGCTGTTCGGCAAGACGGCCACCAAGTACAACGGGTCTAAGGCTTCGCGCCTGCAAAATCCCGACTTGAGATGGGAGGAAAGCGAGCAGACCGACATAGGCCTTGACTTTGGCTTCTTCAGCAACGCTTTGACTTTTAGCGTGGACTACTACATCAAGAAGACCAACGGAATGATTATCGAAATGCCTATCCCCAGCTATGTGGGCGAGACCAAGCCGCTGGGCAATGTGGGTGACATGGAGAACAAGGGCGTTGAGTTTGAATTGGGCTACAAGTGGAACGTAGGCGATGCCAAGTTTGCCTTCAAGGGCAATGCCACTTACTTGAAAAACACGTTGACCAACCTGGGTAACGATACGGGCTATATTGATTTGGACGGAATCCAAGGCCTTTCGGGTGGTGGTACGCGTGGTTCTAACGGGCAACCTTTCCCTTACTTCTTCGGTTATAAGACCGACGGCGTGTTCCAGAATATGGACGAGGTGCATGCCTATGTCAATAAGGATGGCGGCATGATTCAGCCGAACGCCGTGCCGGGAGACACGCGCTTTGTGGATGTCAATGGCGACGGGAAAATCACTTCGGATGACCGCACTAACATAGGTAACGGTACGCCTGACTGGACTTATGGCTTGAACCTGAATATCGATTGGAGAGGTTTCGACTTCAACATCTTCTTCCAGGGTGTGGCTGGCAACCAGGTGTTCGACGGTACTTACCGCCAAGACGTGCCTTCGGGCAACTTCCCTTCGTGGGTGCTGGGCCGCTGGACGGGCGAAGGCACTTCCAACAAATATCCGCGTCTGGCTAACGACAATGCTGACAACTGGATGGTGTCCGACCTCTATGTATGTGATGGCTCTTACATGCGCCTCAAAACGTTGACCTTGGGCTATACCCTGCCGCAGAACCTGACGCGCAAGGTGGCCATCGAACGCCTGCGCTTCTATGTACAAGCCGAAAATCTCTTTACGTGGACCAAGTACTGGGGCTTTGACCCAGAAATATCGTCTAACGGTACTTCCTTGGGGCTTGACTGTGGCGTTTACCCGCAAGCACGTACATTCATGGTAGGTGCAAATATTTCTTTCTAATCCCATAAAAATACGATGACCATATGAAAACAAATAAACTTTTAACCATAGGCCTGCTCGCCACTGCTACCGCGCTTTTCACCGGTTGTAAAGACAGCTTCCTGGAAGTGGAGAACCCTAAAGGCGAGCCGCTGGAAGATTACTACACCACCGATGAGCACATTCAAGAAGCCTTGATTGCGTGCTACGACCCTATCCATTGGTACGACTGGGGGTTGGGGCAGTATAATGCCCTGAACATTGACGCCGAAATTATGGGCGACAACGTGTGGGTAGGCGGGCAGACGCCAACCGACATGCAGAATTGGCATAAGCTGTCTAATTATGAGGGCGATGAGAACAATACGCTCAGTTCGCTGTGGACGGTGAACTATTCCGGCATCAAGCGGTGCAACGACTTGCTGCAATATCTGGATTGGGCCACCGACCTGACGGAAGCCAACCGCAACAGTTACGAAATGCAGGCACGCTTGCTCCGCGTGTTCTTCTACAACATGCTGTGGCATTATTTTGGCAACATTCCTTACTACTTGGAGAATTTGGACGAACCGCCTTACACGGCTCCGCAAATTTCGGCTGACGAGGTATACAACAATTTGATAGTGGAGTTGGAAGCTGTCATCAACTCCGGCGTGCTTCCCATGAAGTACTATAAAGACGAGAATGGCAATGACGACGAAGGCCAGTTGGGCCGCGTGACGCAAGCCATGGCCTACATGCTGTATGCCGAAATGGTGATGTACCAGAACGACGAGAGTCGTTTTGCCACCGCTTTGGGCTACATGCGGGAGATTATCAACGACCCCGGCTACGACTTGAACCCCGACTATGCTAACATCTGGCAGACGGAGGGCGAGTGGTGCATTGAGTCCATTTGGGAAATCAACTACGAGCAGTCCAACTCCGAGCGCGGCTGGGGCAGCCCGCTGGCTGTAGGCGGTACGGTGCTTCCCACGCTGATTTCGCCTAACTCTTTCAGCGGTGACGAGTATTGGTCGCAAGGCGGCGATGGCTGGGGCTTTATGCCCATGAGGGTGGAGACGTATGACCTGTTCAGCGCAAGCGACAAGCGTCGCGAGGCCACTTTTTGGGACTTGCGCGAATCGGATGCCACCTACACGGCCCGCTATCAGGACACCCGCATTTGGCTGAACAAGTACCGCCCGTACGATAAAAACTACAAGTCGGCTCCCTTTGACCAAAACTTGAACTATAACAACAACCTGCGCTACTACCGGTATGCCGAGACGCTGCTCAATGCAGCCGAACTGTCTTTGCGTACAGGCGGCAGCGGCACGGGCGAGGCCAAGACGTGGCTGAACCTGGTGCGTAACCGTGCAGGCTTGAGCGGGTTGGAAAGTGTGACGGTGGACGACGTGCTGACCGAGCGCCACTTGGAGTTTGTGGGCGAGGGCAAACGCTACTTCGACTTGGTACGTGCCGAGGGCATCAGCGGTGCATCCAGTGCAAACAAGGCTACCACGGCTCTAGTGCCCGACGCTTATGGCTACCGCACCAACTCGTGGACGGCAAGCAAGAAGCACATCCCCATTGCGCAAGGCGAGTTGGACTCCGACCCGGCATTGGTGCAAAACAATTATTAATAACCTCCTAAATACATAGACCGATATGAAAAACAAACTGAAATACATGGCAGAAACCTTGATGGCTGCGCTGATATTGGCCGGTTGCTCTGCCGAAGAGTTCGAGGGAGCCAGCGGTAATATTCCGCAGGCATCGGACTATGCCGATAACTTTGTGATAACCGTAGACCAGGAAACAAATTATGCTTATTTTGAATTTACTTCTGCTCCGGGCATCACGCCGGTGTGGATAGTGGATGGGGCTTACTCTGCTTCCTACAGCTTCTCCAAGTTCTATCGCAAGAAAGGCACTTACACCGTGGAGTGCAAAGTAAGGAATGCCGACGGCATGAGCGACGGTTCGGTGACCAAGACATTTGATATAGAGAACACCATTATGAACGGATTCCCCGGCTTTGTGGAAGACAGCGAGTTCAACTTGTTCAAGGGAGTGACTTTCCCCGACCTTACTTTCTACTATGCGCCCGGATGGTCGCAGGTGGCCGACCCGGCTTGGAGCTTGGTGAACGGGGCCTATACACTGACTCTGCCTACCGCTACCAGCGAGCGTTGGCAGGCGCAAGTGTTTATTCCCAGCACGGGAGTGGCTGTTAGTGCGGACAAACACTATGACTTTTCGGTTATCATGACCTCGACCACCGCCCATAGCGGAGTGAAGGTGAAGCTGTGCAACAGCAGCGACGACGTGGTGCTGATGGATAAGGATTTCGCACTGGAGGCCAACGAGCCTAAGGCATTGTGGGGAGCTGACCTGGAAGGCGTGGATATTAGCGACCTGAAAGTTGTGTTCGACTTCGGAGGCAATGCCGATAACACCGAAATCACCATTGAAAGTCTTGTGTTGAAAGACCATGCCAATGACGACGGTACGGAGGTGCCCGAGCAGATGGCCACGCCTTTCGACTACAACGACCCGAACAATGCGTGGAAGGCTGTGGACGATGCGCAGGCCTTTACCGAAGAATACTGGTTTGGCGATGCCAGCTGGGCGCAGATAGACTGCACCCCTGAGGTGAAGCATGAAGGCAGCACTCACACCATCACCATCCCGGCAACCACTCCTGCTGAAGAGTGGCATGCCCAATGGAAACTTCATACAAACCTTGCGGCTGCGGCTACTGACTTGGTAGACTTCTCCCTGAAAGTCAACGCCACGCTGAACGGCAGCGCCGTGAAGCTGCCCGGCATGACGGTGAAGCTGACCGATAAGGCTGATGACAACAACTTCTTCTTTGCCCAGCGCAATGAGATTCCTACCGACGGCTATGTCTTCCGCTTTGAAGATACCGCGTTGGCCGGTGGGGCGGATGCCTCTGCCTTGTCGTTGGTATTCGACTTTGGCGGTGCGGAAGAAGGCACAGTCATTACCATCAGTGACATTACGCTCATAAAGAAGTAAAAGCCGAGTGTTTATCGCTTTTTTCAGGATAAAGCGTTACTTTAGCACGGATTAAAGTAACGCTTTATTTTTGATAAAGGAAAGATGAAGTAATATCTATGTAATAATCAAAACATTAAGAATATGAGGAAAGTATTGTTTTTCCCTCTCTTGTGGGTGGCTTTGGCTGCTTGCGGAGACAACGAAGAGAATGGCTCCACCCAAGAGGAAGAGACCACGCTGACTTGTGTGCCTACATCTATCGAAGCTGTTGCCACTGCCGGTGAGTATACCTTGGATGTGACATGCAGTGCTGGCGAGTGGACGGCTTATGCCAGCGACCAATGCAGTAGTTGGGTGACGGTTGCTGTAACCGATGCTTCGCCCATAAATGGGCAGGTGACCGTAGCCATAGATGCTAATACGCAGGCCGAGCCGCGTAGCGGAAGCGTTGTGTTGAAGTCCGGGCGGACGTACTTCACCGTGCCTGTCGCCCAGCAAGCTGCCATGGCAGTTTCTGCCACTCGCTTAAATTCCCGTTCGGCAGGCGACAACTTTACAGTAAAGGTGACGGCTCCAAACGGTTGGAACGTGGTGAATGAAAATGATTGGATAACGGCAGCCAAGGCCGATGAGGCCACCCTCGCTTTGACTACGGCGGCCAACGACATATTGCAGAGCCGCACGGGCGTAGTGAGCATCACATCGGGCAGCGAGGCTGTGGAGATAATCATCTATCAGGAGTCTGCCGAGGCGCAAGATATGGTTGTGCCCGAAGGCTACGTCTTGGTGTGGAATGACGAGTTCAACGAAGGCACAACATTGAGCAGCGACTGGACGCATGAGGTGCAAGGCCCCGGCTGGGTGAACAATGAACTGCAAACCTATGTGGACGGCCAGGCCAATGGACAGCGTGTCACCGAGTTGGTGGATGGTAAACTGAACATTCATTGCTTCAAAGGCAGCGACGGCAACATCTATTCGGCCCGCGTCTATGCCAAGGTTCGTGAAGGCTGG
>CASELH010000032.1 GCA_949288715.1 uncultured Bacteroides sp.
ATGCATATAAAAAGCAACCGTCACGCGGCAAGATAAAAACAAACGCCGCATGACGGTGGATAAAAAATATAAAATACTTGCGCAAGTCATAGAAAACAGGATGACAGAGCAAAATGATAGTCAAAACTCATTTTGATACACGCTCCCTTTGCGTATATGTTTGTATGCCTGTTCCCTTACGGGCGGAAGTCTACGCCCAGCAGCTTCATGACCAGCGTGGCGATGTCCGTCTGGTTCATCACGGGGATTTCGCCCTTCTCAATGCCGCAACCGTAGGCCACCAGGGTGGTGGGGTCGATGCCCGACAGGTAGCCGTGCTTGCCACCTTTGCTTTGGCGCACGTCGGCTCCCGTGCGGGCGGTGGCTACGGCCACGCCGTTTATAGGCTCCAGGGCGAGTGCTACGCGGGGGTCGCAGCCCACTTGGGCCAGTTCGTCCTTCTCCACGATGCGGAACAGGGCACGGGTTTCCTGGGGCAGCGAGGCCAGCTTCTTGCGCACCTGCTTCAGAGTGGCGTTGTCACCGGCATCCTTCAGGTAGAGGAACATCATGGCTCCCGCACCGTGGAAGGCAGCCTTCCACGGGCCTCCCGGCTTCTCACTGAGCAGACCTTCCTGCACCAGCCACACGTTGGGGGCAAGGGTGCGGTGGTAGTTCACAAAGCCATGGTCGCCACAAACGATGACCGTGGTGCTGTCCAGCAGGTGGCGGCGTTCCAGGTTTTCCAGGATGAGGCCGATGGCATGGTCGGCTCCGCCCACCGTGGCGCGCACGCGGTCGGAGTCGAGCCCGTCGGCATGCTGCGCATAGTCGGTGGTAGTAAGGTGAATGGTCATCAGGTTGACGCCGTAGGTGTTCAGCAGGTAGTTGGCCATGGCGGCGGTGCGGGCGTCGCGCATCATGGAGCCGGCCATGAAGTTCTGGTGGTTCAGCTTGCCGGTGGCCTCGCGCTCCAGCTCATCAAGGATGCCTGCAGGCGTGCAGTAGGGCTTGATGTACTCCAGCTGGTTGGCCACAGGGCGGGTAGACCAGAATTCGGGCACGTTGTAGTCGATGAACTTCGACCCCGTGCTGACGGGCCAGAAGAGGGAGGCTGTGGTCAGTCCTGCGCGCTTGGCCGCCTCCCAGATGGTGACGGACTTGATGGAGTCGGCATACCAATAGGGCACGGTAGGCTCGTTGCCCGTGAACTGCGCGTTGTAGTAGATGTTGTGCCGTGCGGGCTTTACGCCGGTCACGATGGTGATGTGCGACGGGTAGGTGGCCGTGGGCGTGATGCCCTTGATGGTGTCGACAAACAGTCCGTCGCGCTTCATGCGCTTCAGGTTGGGCGAGGGCATGGTGCTGTCTGTCACCATGGCGGCGCGCATGCCGTCGATGGTGATGAGGATGACGTGCTTGGAGGCGCGGTCGGCGGCCAGGCTGGGCGCTGCCACGGCCAGGCAGAGGAGCAGCAGGGCTGCCCCTTTGCGGAGGATGCGGTTAATTAAAGAACGGTGCGACATATTCAGTTGATTTGTTTTCTACGATAATACGGTTCATGTTGTAGGCAATGACGACAGTCTTGTTCTCCTCGTCCATGGTGAAGGCGTCCATGCCTTTGTCACCGGGGATGAACGGTGGAATCTGCGCGGTGGTGTAGTTGGCGGCCGAGGGAGTGTTGGCGGCTTCCGTCTCGCACACGGGCAGGCGGATGCCCAAGTCGGCCACGCGGCGGCCTTCGGCAATGAAGATTTCCTGGCGCATCAGGTAGACCACTTCCAGCAGGGCGTCGACGGTGGCGGGTCGGTCAATCATGTCCGCCGTGACGGATGTGCCGGAGATGTAGGGTATGGCAATAAGGTTGGGCGCCTGGCGGTCGAGCACCAGGCCGCTGCGCAATTCGTCTTCGGGCGAAGCAGCCACGCGGTAGGCCGAGCTGTTGGGGAACTTCTTGAAGCCTCCGTTGTAGCGTTCTTCCAGCTGGTCGTTGATGCCGGTCTCCACGGGTCGGCTCTGCACCAGGGCCAGCAGGGTGTGCAGGTAGCTTTTGGCCTGGGCCAGATTGCCGTCGGACAGGGCGGCTTCGGCCAGTATCAGGTAGGGCTCTTCGGCCTTGGCGATGCAGATGGGGCGTGCCTCGGTGGAGCTTTCTTTCTGGAAATACTTCGGGTCGAGGAAGTCCAGGCGGGGCAGCGGCTGGAAGTTGGTGCCATACAGGTAGCCTTGTATGGAGCTGGTGAAGCCGTGGTCGCCGTCAAACTCCACCATGCGCGTAAAGTCGGCAGAGTAGCCCAGGGCAGTCTCCGCATAGTCCGTGGCGCGTGCCTTGTCGCCCAGGCGGTAGCAGGCGCGGGCCATGAGGGTGTAGACGAAGGCGCGGTCGTCGTCGGTGGCGGCATAGTCCAACGCGGTGTCGAGGGTGGAGACGGCCAGCTCCAGCTGGTCTTGCCACTCCACCACGTCGCCCCCGTTCTCGGTGGGCAGGGCCAGGAAGTGCTCGCCCGCCAGCAGGTAGGCATAGCCCTTGATGTACCACAGGTTGAAGCGTTGCGCGTCGGTGGTGGTGGGGTCGGCCTCGGCCACCACGTTCAGTCCTTGGTTGGCCGTCTCGCGCAGGGTGCCTACGTAGCGTTGCAGGTAGGTGACGTCCTGGTCGGTGTAGAGTATGGTGGGGAAGTCGAACACCTTGCTGCTCTCGGTGTAGTTGTTGAAGTAGTTGTCCGACAGGATTTCCATCAGTTCGGCGTAGGAGCCTATGATGTCGGCAAACGAGCGGTTGGCCCCGTTCACCCACGTGGTCATGGCGTTGGGCGTCTCCAGGAAGGTTTCTTCGTCCACGTTGGGATTGATGATTTCGTCCGGTTGCAGCAGCTCGCACGAGGTGCAGGCCAGGGCAGCCGTGGCGATGCAGAGGTATTTTTTGAGTCTCATTGTTATTCTTGTTTTTGTTTTCATTGTTTCGTATTCAAATGTCTAAGCCTTCGTACAAGGCTGTTTTTCACTGTGTTGGTAGCGTTGAAACGCCCGCTTGGTAGCGTAGGAACGCTGGCTTGGTGGCGTAGGAACGCCCGCTTGGCAGTGTTTAAAAGCTCAGGCGGATGGTGCCCACATACTGGCGCGGGGTGGAGTAGGTGGAGTAGTTCAGACCGCCCACCGACACGGCTCCCTGCGAGCGCCCGCCGGCCAGCACGGCCTCGGGGTCGACCGACGAGGCGGTAAACGACAGCGGGTTGTAGACGTTGAACGCCACGTTGATGTTCTTGATGTACTTGGCAGGCTTGAAGTCGTAGGAAAGGCCGATATTACGTATCTTCACGTAGTCCGACTTCTCCACGAAGAAGTTGGTGAAGTTAAGCCAGTTGGCGGCCTGGTCCAGCCCCTCGAGGGCGGCTTCGGGGATGGCGGGGTCCTTCAGCCCCTTGGAGAAGCGGAACTGGCGGTCGAACGAGTGCACGTGGCCGCCGTACTGGTAGTCGCCGTTCATCATGAAGGTCAGCTTCTTGTAGGTGGCCGTGAGGGCGAAGTTGCCGTAGCCCTTGGGCAGCGTCTGCCCCAGGTTCTGCAAGGGCAGCACCTCCTTCAGCGTGTTGTCGGGGTTGAGCACGGCCTTATAGCCGCGGATGAAGCCCACCGACTCGCCCTTGGCCACGGCCGTCTGCACCGTGCGGGTGGAGAAGCCGCCCACGGCGAAGGGTACGGCGGTGCCGATGTCGAGCACTTTGTTCTTGTTGGTGTTGAACGAGGCGTTGAGCCGCACGTTCCAGTCGCGCGTGTTCACCAGCTGCAGGCCCAGGCTCAGCTCGATGCCCTTGTTCTCTATCTCGCCCGCGTTGGCCAGGTAGTTGGCCTCCTGGCCGGAAGAGGGCAGCGAGGGGATGCTGAACAGGGCGTCCTTCGTCAGCGCGTAGTAGTAGGTGAAGCCCAAGTTCACCACCTGGTTGAAGAGCACCAGGTTGAAGCCGGCCTCGTAGGAGTGCTTCTTTTCGGGCGCCAGGTCGGGGTTTCCGTAGTTGCCGAACGAGGCGGCCTGCTGCCCCAGGAAGGAGTTGAACGCCACCGTGCGCTGGTACTCGAAGGGCGGGGGATAGCTGCCCGCGATGCCGTAGTTGGCAAAGAGGCGGAAGTTGTTGAGCAGCCCTTTGCTGACGATGTGGCGCATGAACGGTTCGTCGGACATGATGTACGAGAAGCCCACTTTGGGGTAATACTGCCAGCCCACGTTGTCGCCGAAGGCCGTGTTGTAGTCCGAGCGCAGGCCCAGGTCTATGTAGTAGCGGTCTTTGAAGCCTATGTTCTCCTGGACGAACCAGCCGTAGTTGTACAGGTAGCTCAGCCACTCGTCGGCGGTCAGCGTGCCGGCGCCTTCTATGATTTGCGCGCCGTCGCGCACGTTGGTGCCGTTGTAGGTGGACTGGTGGTCGTAGGTGCTGAAGTACTGGAAGCCTGCGGTGGTGATGGAGCTGAACAGGTCTTTGTAGCGGTACTTGTACTGTCCGTTCAGGTCGATGGTAAGGCCGAAGTACTTGCGGTCGAAGTTGCCTATGCTGCCGGCGTCCGAAGTGCCTTCGGGCTCTTGCTGCGTGTGGATAAGGTACTCGTTGGTGGTGATGCGCTTGTTGGTGTTCATGCGGTAGTCCACGCCCATCACACCCTTCAGCATGAGGTTATTGATGGGCTGGTAGCTCAGCGAGTGCGAGGTCTGGAAGCGGCGCACCGACTCGCGGTTGTTCTGCAACGCCTCGGCCCGGTCTACAAAGGCCTTCATCTGGCTGTAGGCATAGTCGTCGAGCGCGTCGATGTCGGCGCCGTAGCTCACCCGTTCGCCCTGTTGGTTGAGGTAGGTGAAGTTGGTGGCCGCCGCGCCTTCGGTGAACCACAGGCCCGTGTATCCGCCCTGGTTGCCGTTGCGGCTGCGCGAGAAGTCCTGGATGACCATGCCGAAGGAGTTCTGGTACTCCAGGCCTTTGCCCAGCTGCACGCGCGAGCCGAAGCGCAGGTCGTACTTGCGGTCTTCGTTCTGGTTGTGTATCAGCGTTCCGGTGCTGTTGCTCATGCTGGCGCCGAAGCTGTAGCCGTACTTCTCCGTGCCGCCGTCGAAGCCTATGCGGTACTTCTGCGTGAAGCCCGTCTTGTGCAGCAGGTCTTTGGTGCGCTCAAAGTGGTAGAACTGTCCGTTGGCCACGTCGGCTTCCAGCTGGGTCTCCACGTAGTAGCTGGTCTTCTGGTCGCGGCCTTTCTTGGTGAAAATCTGGATGACGCCGTTGGCCGCGTCCGAGCCGTAGAGCGTAGTGGCGGCGCCTCCCGTCACGTACTCTATGTGGTCGATGTTCTCCATCGGGATGTCGCCTATGGAGCCGGACACGGCGCTGTTTCCGCTCAGCGAGTTGTTCAGCGTGGTGCCGGTGTTCAGGTTGTCCACGCGCACGCCGTCCACATAGATGACGGGGGTGGAGTTGGAGAAGGCCGACGACAGTCCGCGCGACTTCACCAGCGAGGTGGTGCCTGCCTGTCCGCTGTTCAGGTTGATTTGCACGTTGGGCAGCGCGTTCTGCAGCATCTGGTCAACGCGTCCGGTGGGCATGAACTTCAGTTCGCCCTCGCCCACGGTAGTCACGTTGGACGACAGGCGGCGCTTCTGCACGGCGGCGCCCTGTCCGGTCACCACCACTTCCTCCAGGTTGAAGTTGTCTTCGTCCATCTCTATGGTGAGGTCGGCATTAGGCTCCACCTGTATGGTCTGCGTCACGTAGCCTATGTAGGAGATGCGCACGGTGGCGCCCTTGGCTGCGGTGAGCTGGAACTCGCCGTCCACGTTGGTCACGGTGCCCTCCGACGAGTTCATTATCATCAGCGACACGCCGGGCAGCCTCTCCATGGTCTTCTTGTCGAGAATGATGCCTTTGATTTTTACTTTTTCCAGTGTTTTGGAAACGGGTTCGTTGGCCGGAAACAAGTCCGTGTCCCGCCCGTTGCCTTCCGTGGCCATGGCCGGGGCAAGGCTGCCCAAGGCCATCAAGCCAATCAAAATAGTTTGTTTCATCGTTATGGGTGAATGGTTAGTAAATGTATTGTGTTCGTTTTACACCCTATTGACACGGACAGGCTTCCGGATGGCGTAACAAAGGCGTGTACATTTCGTTGCAATCGTGTTTCACACGGACTGCAGGGATGCCTTGATATTGTGCCGCAGCAGCCTCAGGGCAAGGTGGTAGTGGTTTTTGACGGTGCTTTCGGATACACCCAGCCGGGCGGCAATCTCTTTGTTGGACAGGCGGTGGCGGGTTTTCAGCAAAAAGACGTTGCGTTGCAGCAGGGGCAGTCGGCCAATGGCTTTCAGAAAGCAGGCGTAGCGGGTGTTGCGCTCCAGGCGCTCTTGTGTGCCGGTGTCGGCTATGCTGTGCAGCTGTGTGGCATCGAGGGTGGCGGCGCGGACAAAGATGCCGGGGTTGCTGCGCAGCAGGTTGAGTGAGGCGTTTTTCACCATGGTGTAGAGATAGTTTTTCACGCTGGTGTTGATGTGCAGCGAGGGGTGGGCCTCCCACAGGCGCAGGAAGACTTGCTGCACCAGGTCTTTGGCGCGCTCGTCGTCTTGCAAATAGGTGGCCGAGAGGTTGCACAGGGGCGTGTAGTAAGTGGCGTAGAGGTAGGCAAAAGCCTTGTGGCTGCCTTGGTTGAGGCCGTGCAGCAATGATTGGTTGTCAGTCGGAGAATATTCCTTTTCCATAGTCAGTGTCTATTAAGTAGGTTTCTATGTTTTTCAAAAACCGGTGCGAAATTAGGCAGGCTATGTTACGTGTGGGTTACAACAAGGTTGTGTTTGCATAACGCAGTTGTGACAAAACGTTTTCAGAGGAGAGTTTCCTGGGAACTGTCGGGTTGGAATTATTTTTTGTGTAAAGTAGAAAAATATACTAATTTTGTCTGTTTTATAATATGTGCGATTATATAAATGAGAACTGACAATATCAAACTTATTTGCCATGAAATCATCTTTGCAACACTCCGTGATTTTAGGGACACTGACATTATTGGTAATGGTCATGGTGTTGTCCTGTACCGGCAAGCCGGATTATGAAGGCATGGTCGCCGAGAGGCAATCTGAATTGTACGTCCGGCAATTCAAGGCCATGTTCGATAGCATGCCGGCCGACCGTCGGGCACAGCTTGCCGGGTCTGTGCGGAAGCATTCCGTAAGGCTGGATGCCTTGTTGGACAGCGCAGCGCATTACAAGGAAGAGAAGCGGCGGCGGATAGCGGACATCAAAAATCGTCCGGTAACCTCTGATACCGGACTGTTGGCTAAATATATAGATTTGTATCGCGAGTATATCGTCAGCAGTTTCGATTCGTCTTTTGTTTACGCTCATAAAATCCGCGAGATTGCCAGCCGCATGTCCGACCCCGACATCAAGGCCCGGGCAGCTATTCTGCTCAGCAATCTGTACATTCAAGGCGGCTATTTTCGGGAAGCTGACCAAGCTATCTATGGTTTTGATGAAGGGGCATGCTCCGACTCCATGAAAATTCGGGTCGGCATTGCCCGGTTTAATCTTGAGTACGAGAATTGTTTCTTTTTCGCCTGGCGCTTGTACCGTCCCAATGTTGCCCGCCAGAACATGTTGCGCATTTACGACGAGCTTTTCCCCCTTCTGCCCGATGATTCTTACGAGATATATTATATGAAAATGTTAATGGCATTTTCCAATCGCGAATTTAAGCAGTCGGAGAGCTATGGCAACATCCTTCTCACCAAGACAGAGAAAGGCAGCCCGGAATACATCAAAACCATTGCTGATATCGGGTTCAGCAAGATGGGTTATGGGGAGTTTGCCGATGCCATGCGTTATATGATTGAGGAGGCACAATATGGCATCCGGTCGGGTTCGAGCAATTATTTTTCTTTGCGCAAGATAGCCGAGCTGAGTTATGTGGTAGGCGATTTGGCACGGGCGGCGAAATATATTGGCCTTGCGATGGATAATGCCACGGAATTCAATTCCAAATACCGCATCATCGAAAGCTCCAAAAGCTATCCCATCATAACTATGCAGCTCCGCAGCGAGATTGAACATGACCGCACCCGGGCTTACCTATTGAGCATTGTGATACTGCTTGCGCTGTTGCTTCTTGCGCTCTCTACGTTATACATCATAAAACAGCGGCGGAAAGTATATGCCCAAGCTCAAGAACTCAGCTTGCGTAACCGGCAACTCGAAGCAAAGAACAAGGAAATAGAGGAAGCCAACCGAAACCTGAAAGATAACCGGGGAGTGACGAGTCTGCTTGTAGGCAAAATGATGTCCGGCATCGCTACGCGCAGGGAACTAATCGACCAGATGAAGAAAGAACTTTCCGTTAAAATCAAAGTAAAGCAATACGATAGTTTGAGCATTATGGTAGAGAAATACACTAAGGAGATAGCGCCTACCTATCCGGATGTGGACGAAGTATTGCTTGCTTTCTTCCCCAATTTCGCCAAGCAATTCAATGCACTGCTTCGCGAGGACTGTCGCTTTGAAGTGAAGCCCGGCAGCCTGCCTATCGAGATGCGCATCTTTGCCTTATGGCGCATTGGGGTCAGGAAGAATGAAAGTATAGCCCATTGCCTGCAATATTCGCTCAATACAATTAAGAGCTATAAGACGCGGGTGATTAACGCTTCGCTTTACGGCAAAGAAGAATTCTATGAACGCTTAATGCAGATTGCGATAGACATTACTGAATAAGAGGGTAAGATAAAGGAATATGGACTGCACTCATGGCTCCTTTCAAGGGGAGGCAGGGTGCAGTTTTTTTGTATTGCTTTTTAGGGGGTATACAAGGGCGACGATTTTTGCTACATACCAGGAAAACAGTGGACATTTAGGCGAAAAATGCCATGCGAAAAGTATATTGTGGGTATATTTTAAAATCTTCAAATTGTTGATAAACAAATATATATCGTTGTCTCAAGGGTATATACGGTAGGAAAATTGGGATTGCTGCGGGGCAGGTATAACTTTGCGGCAAATAAGTTGATTTACCTAAAACAGAGTTTATAACCAAGACATGAAAATCATGAAAAAATTACTCCTGACAACACTTACAACGGTTGGCATCGGTCTGTCGGCAATGGCCGGCGAACCGGTAAAATTAGCCGTGAGAATGGACGACATGGGTGCGTTCCATTCAGTGAACACCGCCGTGATGGACATCTACCGCAATGGCATTTCCAAAACGGTGGAACTTATGCCTGTGGCATCGTGGTATCCCGAAGCCGTGAAGATGCTTGAAAGCGCTCCCGGTCTGGATGTCGGTGTGCACTTGGCCATCACCAGCGAGTGGGAGAATGTGAAATGGCGTCCGTTGACCGACGCCAAAACGCTGGTGGACGAACAGGGCTACTTCCTGCCTATGATTTATCCCTACGACGCTTACCCCGGCCAGTCGTTCACCGAGCGGGGATACGATTTGGCTGAAGTTGAAAAAGAGTTCCGCGCGCAGATAGAGCGGGTCATCAAGGACGTGCCACGCGTGTCGCACATCACAGGGCACATGGGTTGCACCATCTTCTCCCCCGAAGTCAACGAGCTTATCGTGCGCCTTGCCAAGGAGTACAACTTGGTATCGATGGATAAAATCCATGCCAAGGATTATGGCTATGAGTTCATCTCCTACGCCGACGGCGCTTATGGCATGTTGCCCGGCAAGCACAAAACGCTCGAAGAAAAAGAGAATTCCTTTATCAACATGCTCAAGAATCTCAAGCCCGGCAAGAAGTATATGTTTATCGACCATCCGGCATACGACGACAGTGAAATGTCCACTGTGTTCCACATCGGTTACGAAGATGTAGCTGCCGACCGGCAAGGCGTGACCGACCTTTATAAGAGCGAACGCGTAAAGAAAGCCATCCGCGACAACAACATACAGCTGGTTACCGTCAACGAGCTTGTGACCGGACTGCCTCGCCAGCACGATGCCAAGGTGACGAAAGCCATTGACAATTACATGAAAGTAGCCCGTGAGAAGGGTCTTGATATTCATTCGATGATGGTGCTGCAAGGCGGCAAGGTCCTTGGAGAAAAATGGCAAAGCCGTGGCGACGCGGCAACTCCCCATATCATGAATTCTGCCAGTAAGACGTTGACCTCTACAGCCGCCGGGTTTGCCGTGGCAGAAGGGAAACTCAAGCTCGATGACAAAGTCATCAGTTTCTTCCCTGACAAATTACCTGCAAAAGTGAGCGACAACCTGAAGGATATGACCGTACGCGACCTTCTCACCATGACTTCCGGACAGGCAAAGGCCAATACTACCGCCCAACGTCAGACGAAGCAGGACTGGGTAGAGGCTTTCCTGGCCGAACCGGTACCCTATAAGCCAGGCACCTATTATGCCTACAACGGGTTGGGTACGTTCATGGTTTCTGCCATCGTACAGAAAGCGGTAGGAGAGAATATCTTCGACTATCTTACTTCCCGCCTGTTCCGCCCATTGGGCATTACGGGCATCACTTGGGATGAAAGCCCGGATGGCATCAACTGCGGAGGTTGGGGTGCCTACCTGAAGACAGAAGACATGGCAAAGATAGGCCAGTTCTACCTCCAGAAAGGGAAGTGGAACGGTAAGCAGCTTCTTCCAGAATGGTGGATTGAGGAAGCCACCAAGGCACAAGTGCCCTCACGGCCGGGTGGCATGACCGATGATGAATACAAGAAGAAAGACCCCGCCAACAACGACTGGATGCAAGGATACGGTTATCAGATTTGGCGTGGCCGCCACAACAGTTTCCGTGCCGATGGTGCCAATGGGCAATATATCTTAGTGCTTCCCGACCAGGATGCTGTAGTGGCCGTGACTGCCGACCTCAAAAACATGGCTGAAGAACTCAATCTGATTTGGGACATTATTCTTCCTGTTCTCAACAAATAATCAGTATTCACCCTAAAACAACACAGCATCATGAAAAAAGTCGTTTTATCTGCTATTGCGCTGATTGTATCAGCCTTTGCATTTGCACAGACGCGGACCGCTCCCGTCAAGGTAGAGGGCGGAATGATTGAAGGTGTAGTCATCGATGGTGTCAACACCTACCTCGGAATTCCCTTTGCCGCTCCACCTGTGGGCGAACTGCGTTGGAAAAAGCCCCAGCCTGTACAACCTTGGCAAGGCATCCGCCTTTGCGACCGTTTTGCACCGGCACCGATGCAGAATATGAATGCCCGTCGGCCCAAGGCGTGGAAGAATGTGGCCGAAATGAATCCTACAACAAGCGAGGACTGCTTGTATCTCAATGTCTTTGCTCCGGCAAAGAAATCCGATAAGCCCTATCCGGTGATGGTATGGATATATGGCGGCGGTTTCCACCAAGGTGGAACGGACGGCCCGGTATACCGGGGCAACAAATACGTCAAAGAAGGTGTCATTATGGTTTCCATAGCCTATCGGTTGGGTGTGTTTGGCTTTCTTGCCCATCCGGAACTCAGCAAAGAGAGCGGTCACGGTTCGGGCAACTATGCGTTGTATGACCAGATTGCCGGGTTGAAATGGGTTAAGGAAAATATTGCAGCCTTCGGAGGCGACCCCAATAACGTCACGGTATTCGGCCAAAGTGCGGGCTCGCGCAGCATCCAAGGGTTGCTGTGCGGCAAAGGCACCGAGGGCCTCTTCCAGCGTGCCGTTCCCCAAAGCGGCTGTGCCATCCGTGATGATGCCAAATGCTTGCCTCTTAATGAAAATGAGGCACTCGGAAAAGCTTTCTTCGAAAGCATAGGAATCACCAGCCTCGAAGCTATGCGGGCCATTGATGCGGTGACTCTTCAGCAACTCTATCAGAATTCTACCTTCACTCCTAAGTTCCGTCCCGCCATTGACGGTTCGCTTATCGTAGAAGACTTTAATGACGCTACACTTGGCGGGCGTTATCTTGACATTGACTATATGATAGGCTACACCAAGGACGATGTGCCTAAAGCCAATTTTCCTAAGAGTGTAGGTGCCTGGGCCGATAACCAGGTCATCAATCTCAACCGCCGTCCTATCTATGTCTACAGTTTCGACCATCCGCAGCCGGAAGACCCCAATAATCCTACCAAAGACCAGTTCGGGGCAAAAGGAGCCATCCATTCTGCCGAACTTCCCTACATGTTTGGGCAAGTAGAGCTGAGTAAAAAGCCTATGAAAAAAGAAGATTACGAACTGGCCGAACGCATGGTGAAGTATTGGACCAATTTTGCCAAATATGGCAATCCCAACGGATTGACCGCCGGCGACTGGAAGCCTTACACCAAGGCAGACCAATATGTACACCATCTTGACGTGAAAAAGTAATTATAAACCCATCAAACAGACCTGATCAAAAATGAAAAACCTTTCGAAATCAATTCTTGCCATTGCTTTGGTATTCCCATTGCAGGGCTTTGCCCAGACAAATGTTGCCCCTAAAGACACTACTGTAGTCAAGGAAAATACAGAGGAAATAAAAGACGCCATCGCCTTGCTCAATGCCTCAAGTGCCAGCGAGCCTCGCGCCGTACCTATCGGACTGCCTGCTGCCTACACAGTTGTACGCCAGGATGGTCTGCCGGTTACTTATTTCTGGGACCCCAATGCCACCAACCTACACTGGCGTCAGGACGGCTCGCTGCAGAGCACCAAGACGTTGCCTATGTCCATGACGGGCATTTACGAGGGTGAAATTGGCGTAGGTGTTGATTCATACACCAAGTTAGGCTCCCGGCAATTCAAGGGCAACGCCAAATATGCCACCAACACCTTGGGCAAACATTCTTTCAATGTCGGCCTTTCCGGGGGCCTGGGCAAAAGGACGACTTTCTCGCTCAATGCCTACAATAATATGGATCCCGGCAATGTGATGCTTCAGTTCACGCGTTTTGCCGACCGCGTTCAGTTTTACACCGGTACGCTTACCCATCAGTATGATGACAAGGGCTCTGCTTTCTCCGTGTTCTACAAGTACACCGACATGCACGACCTGTCCAGTACGGTAAAGCAGGCGCCATTCTATTGGGTGGGCGATGGTTCCATTGAGGAGTTCGATGACTTCGTCATTGGTAAGGATAATTATGGTAACAACGACGGTGTCATTACTTACCAGGACATCCGCACCGGTGAAATGAAGACAGCCAACTACAACGACTTGGCTCACAGCCATTCTCATGAAGTCAAATTCATGCTCGACCATAAGTTTGACCCGAAGACTACATTGTTTCTGCGTGCCAAAGCATCGTTCACCGATCGTAATGCACTGGAAGATAATACCCAGAACGTCCTTGCCGAGCAAACTCGTGACTATTACGACGGCAGCGGCACTTATACCGGTCGCATACAACGCCGTTTGGCTCAAGTCGGTGCCGGCAACATCGAAGATTACATGTTAGTGGCCCGCCTCAACAAGAAGACAGACCGGCACGATTGGAATGTTGCTGTTTTCGACTACCTGGAACATGTGGACTACGGGACCTCTTCGGTTCAATACGACCACGAGGTGAAAGCCAATCCGATGCGTTTGCGTTTCAACGGTAACCAGTTCTTCAACTTCAATGCCAGCGGACAGTTTGCCAAAGGTTGGGAAAACAAGGCCGGTGCGTTCCTGTTCGACACTTGGAAGGTACATCCTTTCGTGAAGCTCTCTTATGGAGCCCGTCTGGAATACTTCAATCTGAACGTCGACTACTCGCAGGATGCCCGCTTTGCCGGCTTCTACCTCGGTGGTCCCACGAAGGATGGCAACGGCACCGTTGGCCTCACCAGCGACAGGCTTCATGGTTTCAACTATTCGGTATCGTTCATTCCGACCATCAATTTCACCAAGGATTTCGGATTCGACGGAGAAATCAACTACATCACCATGTATCGCCATATTCAAGGCTTCTACGGTGCCAATGCTCCTTTGTCGAAGACTCGTCCACACACCTTGGCTCGTGCCGGATTCTTTTACAACCATAAACTCTTCAACGTGGTGACGTCTTTCACGTATTCTTATCGTAAAGGCGACTCGGGTCGTATCACCGTGCCGAGCGAAAATCCCAATGAAAGCTCTGTCATGGTGCCCTATCATCAGGCCATACGCACCATGGGCTGGAAGACCGACCTTATGCTCACCCCTTTCAAAGGATTCTCGCTCAATGTAATCTTTACCCTTCAAAACCCCAAACTGGCCATGTACAAGTTCTCGGCCTTCGGTAAAGACTACGATTTCGCCGGCATGCAGATGCCCAATCTTTCGAAAATCTTGCTGGACATCAATCCCCGCTACTCTTACAAAGGATTCAATATCTGGATGAGTGCCCGCTATTCCAGTAAGCGGTATGCTAACGTAGGCAATTCCATTGTCTTTGACGGTCGTTGGGAAACCTTTGCAGGGGCCAGTTACAAAATCAACAAACATGCCACCTTCACCGCCAATGTCGTGAACTTCCTGAACACTACCGGCCCCGCCGGAAACGTTCCGGGGTCGGCTCTCATTACCGACGGTTCACAGTTTGCAGGTTCGCTGATTGCCGGTTCCTACATCCGTCCTTTCCAAATGGAGTTTGGGCTTAACATTAATTTCTAAGTATTGCATTTCTGCTCATAGGGGTGCGCTGGAGAATGGCGCCCCCTTTTTTATCCGTCAGCCACCGTCTCCTTGCTTTAGAGTCTGGTGATGACTTCGTAACACACAGCATCCTGCATCCTGCGCGCTTTTCTTCCCGACAGCGTATTTTGGTTCATGATGGCGAAGGCCACCCAATGCCCATTCTTGGCTTGCAGGTAGCCGGCTAGGCAGCTCACGCCGGTATAGGTACCTGTCTTGGCATGCACGCGGCGGAAACCGGGGGTGCGGTAGCCCATGCGGTGCTCCAGGGTGCCGTCGATGCCGCTGACGGGCAGGGCTTTGTAGAGGGCTTGGAAGATGTCGGTGCGCCCGTAGGCGTAGCGCAGCAGGGCTACCAGCAGCTCGGGGGTCACGTAGTCGTAGTGCGACAGCCCGCAGCCGTCGGCCAGGTTGTAGTCATCGGGGTCGAGGCCCAGCTGTTCTATCAGGTCGTTCACGGCATCCAGGCCGTCATCGGCTGTGATATAGTTTCGGTTAGTAGTCTGTTTGCCCAGGCGGTGCAGCAGGGCTTCGGCGTTGAGGTTGTCGCTCTCCTTGAGGCACTGGTCGAGCACGGCCTGCATGGGCGTTTCGTGCACAGCCACGCGCACCGCGAGGCTGTCCGGATGGAATTCGCGGAAGCCGTAGAGTGGGTCGGCCGCTACGCCGCGTTGTTGCAGGCGTTCCACGAAGGTGTGCATGAAGAAGTCTTGCGAAGAGTAGATGTTGATGACGCGCGCCGTGCGCCCGCTCACGTTGCCCGTGGCCACGAGCGTGTTGCTGTTGTGCATCCAGTCGCGCGTCACGCGGAAGCCTCCTGCCCGTGGCGTGCGGCTGGCGGTGTGGTTCTCCAGGCGGTAGTAGGTGGAGGCGGGGGTGCACTTCAGCAGGGCGGGCATGCCGCGCTCGGCGGGCCGGGCGGCGATGGTGACCACGCCTTTCTCCAGCATCAGGGGCGACAGGTAGGGCTGGAAGGCCGAAGGATTGTCGTCCCACAGCCAGCCGCTGCCCCAGTGCAGGGAGTCTTTCATCGACACGTCGCCATACACCTTGCCCTTGATGGCGGAGAAGGGCAGTCGGGCCACGGCCTCTACCAGCGAGTCGAGCGCCTCGTCGTCAAACTCGGGGTCGAATCCGCCCACCACGTAGAGGTCGCCCCGCAGCGTGTCGGCCTGCACCGTGCCCTGGTACCACACCTCCGTGCGGAAGGGCTCGCGCGCCTGGGGGTGCGACAGGGCAGTGATGGCGGTGAGCAACTTCATGGTGCTGGCCGGGCGCGACAGGCGGTCGGCCTGGTAGCTGTAGACAGGTCGGCCTGCCGTAAGGTCGTAGATGGCGATGCCCACGTTGGAGCCTTGTGGCAGCTGCTTGGCCACCAGTGAGTCGAGCCGGTGGGCCAGGGTGAGGGTGTCGGCAGTAAGGGAATCCGTTGCCGCCTCCTGTGCGGCGAGGGTAAGGGTGCAGACTGCAAGCAGCAGGCTGAGTATTGCTTTCTTCATTGTCTTTCTTATTTTGCGGGACAAAGGTACAAACATTTCCCTCATGCCGTTTGCGTCGGGGAGAAAAAGAAGGGTTTCGCAGTTGGAAATCAAACCCCAAGGAAAGGTATGTACTGCCGATAATTGGGAATCGGATTGGCAAAGCGGTGGAAAAGCCTTATTTTTGTCTTATGATAATGAAGTTAATTTGAAAGAATCAGTAGACCTATGATGAAACGTTTGTTCCTTTGCAAAGTTTTGCTTAGCTTTCTGTTGTGTTGTGCAGGAGGCTTGATGACGCAGGCATTTGCTGCAGACGGCAGCCTTGTCCGCTTGCAGGTGTTGCAGCTCAATGTGTGGCAGGATGCCACGCTGGTTCCCGGGGGCTTTGGCGGCTTGGTGGATGAGATTGCCGCCCATCGCCCGGATGTGGTTACCTTGTGTGAGGTGTGTGATTTTCAGGGCGTGAACTTTACCGACAGCCTTTGTCGCAGCCTGCGTGCCCACGGGTTGCATTACTACACCTGTCCCAGTCAGGATGGAGGCATTCTGAGCCAGTATCCCATTGTGGAGAGCCGTGCGTTGGACTCGTTGAGCATCAACCGTGCCGTCATCGACGTGCAAGGCCGTCGGCTGGCTGTTTATGCTGTGCATTTGGACTACACTCACTATGCCTGCTATCTGCCCCGTGGATATGACGGCGTGACGTGGAAAGAATGCCCTTTGCCGCAATCGGTGGCCGAGGTGCTGGCACAGAATGATGCTTCGCGGCGTCCGGCAGAAATAAGACAACTGATAGCTCATGCCGGAAAAGACTTGGAAGCAGGCATGGGGGTAATCATTGGGGGAGATTTCAACGAACCGTCCTGGATGGACTGGCAAGCCGATACTAAGGACCTGTATGACCACCGTGGATTCATTGTGCCCTGGACCACTACACGCCTGCTGCACGAGGCGGGGTATCGTGACGCCTACCGCGAACTCTATCCCAGTGCCGTAACCCATCCCGGGTTTACCTGGGTGGCCGGAAACAAAGATGTACCCATTGATAAACTGACGTGGGCACCCAAGTCGGATGAGCGCGATCGCATTGACTTTGTTTTTTACAAGGGTGGGGGGATGAAGCCTCTACGGGCTGCTTTGTTGGGTCCTCGCGTCTCCATTGTCTGCGGCGTGCGGGTGGAGGAGTCCTCACAAGACCCCCTCATCGAGCCGCAGGGTATATGGCCCAGCGACCACCGGGGAGTCTTGGTGATCCTTTTGCTGGAGGAGGAAGAATAGCCTACTTCCTCCGTGCCAACCAGCGGCGCACAGGCTCGTCGTACACCTTCAGGATAAGATAGGTCAGGGCGATGCTGCCAAAGAACACCAGCAGGGCATAGGGCCATGCCTCTGAGAAGGGTATCTTTTCCTCACCGCCCCACAGCCAGGCATAGAACAGGTACATGAAGGGATAGTGCACCACGTACACCGGATAGGAGATGTCCCCGCAGAACTTGCACACGCGCTGGGTGCCTCTGTCCGTCGCCTTGCCCGACGCACCCAGCCACACCAGCAGGGGGAAGATAAGGATGACGCACACCGAGTCGTACAGCCCGTTGAGCCAAAGCCTCTCCGCCCCGCCCACATGGGGCATGCAGAGCAGCACGACCACGGCCAGGCTGCACAGCCAGAACGCCCCGCGGATGTGCACCGGCTTGAACACGCGCGACATCAGCAGCCCTGCCGAGAAGGCAAAGAGCAGCCGCAGCATGCCCCCGGGAAAGTTCAGTCCCGCCAGCGTCCAGCCCACACCCAGGTGCCCGTAGCCCGACCCGTTGCCTATGGCATACGTAGCCAGTCCGATGCCTGCCGCACCGACCAGTACCGCCAGCCACCGGGTAGAAAGCTTCCGGATGAACAGGGCATACAGAATGTTGCCTATGTACTCGAAAAACAGCGACCAGTTTGGCCCGTTCAGCGGATACATCTCGCCGTTGCCACGCACGTCGGCCCCTGCCCCCGGCGCCACGGGGATGAGGAAGAGGTTGAGCAGCATGGCCAGCATCAGCATCGAGGTGGCTACGTGCGTGCCGTCCCACCGCTCGCAGCCCTGCACCCAGTAGGTGATGGCGCCCAGCACCACGCCCATGATGACCATGGGGTGCAGTCGTATGAGCCGACGCTTGAAAAACTTGCGGGTGGTGAGCGAGCGTTTCCAGCGGTCGTCGTAAGCATAGCCAATGACAAAGCCGGAGAGGATGAAGAAGAAGTCCACAGCCAGGTAGCCGTGGTTGAAGCCCTGGTCGATGGGGCTGGTGGCAAAGCCTTCGAACACGTGGTACCACATGACGACCAGCGCCGCCACGCCACGCAGTCCGTCCAGCAGTTCATAGTGGGGTTTGGAGTCCGCAAAGGCTGCGGAAGTCATTTTTTTCATGGGGGTAAGAGAGGGGGAGGTGTTAAGTGATAAGTGGTTAGTGTTTAGTGATTAGCGGTTAGTGATGAGTGGTTAGTGGCAAAAGGCGTAAACAACACCTGCCACTAACCGCTCATCGCTCAACACTAATCACTGCCTTACGCATACTGTGCCCAGTCGGTGTTGCGCATGTCGCCGCTCTTGGCCAGCTCGGCGTGCATGCCCAGGGCAGCGCGGATGGCGTGCGGTGTCTGAGCCTTGCCGTCGGTCAGCTTCAGGTAGTCCCACAGGATGTTCTTGTAGTCGGGGTGCACGCAGTTCTCTATGATGGTCTGTGCGCGCTCCTTGGGGCTCTTGCCACGCAGGTCGGCCACGCCCTGCTCGGTGACGATGATGTTCACGTCGTGCTCCGAGTGGTCGTGGTGCGACACCATGGGCACGATAGCGCTGATGCGGCCTTCCTTGGTGACCGACGGGCAGGTGAAGATGGAGATGTAGGCGTTGCGGGTGAAGTCGCCGCTGCCGCCGATGCCGTTCATCATCTTCGTGCCGCCTATGTGGGTGGAGTTCACGTTGCCGTAGATGTCGGCCTCGATGGCGGTGTTGATGGAGATGATGCCCAAGCGGCGCACAATCTCGGGACTGTTGGATATTTCCGACGGGCGGAGCACCAGTTTGTCGCCAAAGAACTGCATGTCGCTGTACACCTCGTTGAGGCAGTCGTTGGTCACGGTGAGCGAGCAGCCGGAAGCAAACTTCACGCGGCCGTCGCGTATCAAGCCGATGACGGCGTTCTGTATCACCTCGGTGTAGATGTTGAAGGCGGGTATGGCGGTGCTGTGTCCCAGGGCGCCCAGCACGGCATTGGCAATGTTGCCCACGCCCGACTGCAGGGGCAGGAAGGTGCTGGGGATAATGCCCCGCTTCATGTCGGCCACGAGGAAGTCTGCCACGTTGCGGCCTATCTGGTCGGTCACGGGGTCGGCAGCCGAGAAGGCGCGTGCCTCGTCGGGCCAGTTGGTCTCCACGATGCCCACAATCTTCTTGGGGTCTACCTGTATGTAGGGCGTGCCGATGCGGTCGTTGGGCTTATAGATGGGTATCTCGCGGCGGTAGGGCGGGTCGAGGGGCTCGTACACGTCGTGCAGTCTCATGGCCGCCTTGCTGTGTGCAGCGTTCAGTTCCACGATGATTTGGTCGGCCAGGCGGCACACGGTGGGGGCGATTCCTCCGGCGGCGGTGAGGTAGATTTTGCCGTCATCGGTCACCTCGCAGGCCTCTATGATGGCCACGTTCACCTTGCCCATGAAGCCGTAGCGCAGCTCCTGCGCCATTTGCGAGAGGTGGATGTCGTTGTAGGCAATCTCGCCGTTGTTTACCGCCGCGCGGAAATCCTTGTTGGTGGTGTAGGGTGCGCGGTAGCGGATGGCCTTGGCGCGCGTCAGCACGCCGTCGCACGATTCGCCCGTGGAGGCGCCGGTAAAGATGCCCACCTGGAAGGGGTTGCCCTTGGCGTGTTCTGCTTCTGCTATCTTGGCCAGTTCGGCTGTCACGGCTTTGGCCGTGCCGGCGGGTGTGAATCCGCTCAGGCCGATGTTGTAGCCGTGCTTGATGAGGCTGGCAGCTTCTGCTGCCGAAATGCGGTTGAATGACATAGTAGTGTTGTTTTTTATATTGTTGTTAATGATACAGTTCGCTGTGTCGGTGCCGGGCGGCGCTCATTCGTACTTCCGTTTCAGTATCTCGCCCCACACGATGGCCCTACGGGCGTCTTCGGCCGAGCGGATGGCATATTCCCCCTCGCCGGCTTCCGTGTCCGCAGGCCGGGGTGGCGGCGTTGCGGCGGCCGCAGGTTTGGCCTGCCGGCGGGGCTTGGGCGGCGCCGGCCTGGCGGGCTCGTAGCGGGGGATGAAAGGCTCACTATCCGCCGTAGTGCGGTGGGGCGGCAGGGGGCTGTCGGTGTCCGCATCTTCGGGCACAGGCGGCATGCCGGCGGGGGCGGCGGTTGTGTTTTTCTTCCTGGCCTCCTTGTTGTATTGCTTCACGATGCCCACGGCAATGACGGCGATAATCACCAAAAATTTCAGTACATCTTCCATAGTTCCGTTATTTCCGCCCAAAGTTACGGATAAAATCCGTGTCCGCCATGCTTTTCCGGAAAAAGACGCACGCAGGGGCATAAAAAAAGGGCAGCTTCCCAGCTACCCTTCATTGTTTTTAACCTAAACCTTAACTATGAAAAAATCTAATGTTTCTTTCACCCGCAAAATTCCGAAAATATTTCCGTACAGGCAATTAAGGATATAAAAAAAACATGGAAGTTAACCTTTTTTAAAGTTGCGGGCGCTGCCTCATTCTTGCTTTGTCCGTTCTTTTCCCCTATGGCTAATGCTGGTGTGAGGAAAATAGTTGACTGTTTTCCCTATCCTTCCCGCTGTTTTGCTCCTTTCCGCATCGCACCCTGTACGTATTTCCTACTGTCCTTCTCCTTTCCATAGCGAGGGGCGAGAAAAGGAGGTAATAAGGAGATGGTAAGGACCGGGTAAGGAGAAGGTAGGTTGTTGGAGTGAATTTGATATGTCAATGTATTGATTCAGAAACGGTTAGAATTGATTCTTGTGGTGATTTTTGTAAAGATAAGAGAAAAACGGAGTTTTGCGGTGTAAATATTTACGATTGCTTTGAACTGTATAATGGAGGAAGGAAATAGTTTGACGTATTGGCAGCCTGTGGCTTAAAATTCCCCGATAAACTCGTCCCAGTCTTCCGGGCGGCCGGGCTTGCCGAATATCTTGGCGTAGAGGCGGCGGCGCACGGAGCTGACGGCTTGCTTGCTGCGGGCGGTGAAGTGGTCGCAAGTCTGGTCTACGGTGCGGGCCAGGGCTTGCCAGTCGGCTTGGGCGGGGTGCAGCTCTTTTCCGACTGCCATGTTGTGGAAGTCGCGGCTGGCGGGCGAGTGCTTCAGTTTCAACAGGCTTCTTGTTGGGCTTCTATCTGTTTGTTTTCCCCAGTCAGGAAATTCTTTTTTCCTAACTGGGGAATTTCTATGGCCTAACTATGGGGAAATGGGTAGGGATGCTTTGCAAAAACATTGTCATGTAGAGGGTAATCATGTTTTCTCCACTCTATCAGTCTATTAAATATTTCCTATTGAAGCATTTGCAACTTTTTTCCAGTTTATCGGCTATAAAATTACAACTTTTTTCCACCAAACAGGCTCTCTGATTGCAACTTTTTGCTTGCAGACAGGAAGATTTGCACCAGCCTTAGCGGATTTTTATCAGTATCATCTTTGCAGGCTTTTACAGTATTCCGATGGTGTCATTCCTGTTTGCTGCCTGAACATGCGTGTGAAGTGTTGCGGATAGTCAAAGCCCATACCGTATGCTACTTGGGTGATGGGGGTGCCTGATGCCAGTTCGTTTTTAGCTAATTGTATCACATAGCGGTAGATGTAGTTCCGGGCGTTGTCGCCGGTCGTCTTTTTGATGAGGTCTCCGAAGTAGTTTGGCGACAGGCACAGGTGGTCTGCGCAATATTGCACGGACGGCAGTCCGTCAGACAGTTGCTGCTTCTTGTTGAAATAATCGTATAGAAAAGCGTTGAAGCGTTGCAGGATGTCAATATTATCCAACTTTCGGGTAACGAACTGGCGGTCGTAAAACCGCATGCAATAATTCAGTAACAGGCTGATGTATTCCGTCAGGATGCGGTTCTGAAAGATGTCATGTTTGCCATTCAGCTCATGCTTTATCTGGCGCAGAAGTGAGACAAAAATATCGTGTTCTTCGTCCATGAGGTGCAATGCTTCATTGATACGGTAATCGAAGAAGGTATATTCGTGAATGGATTTAGCCAAGGGCGTGCCGTGCAGCAAATCCGGATGAAACAATAGTGACCATCCGTCAAGTTGTATCAGTTCTCCCTTGTCCTCCGTGCCGCCTATCTGCCCCGGAGCTACACAAATCAGGGTGCCGCTCCGGTAGTCATACCGCCCACAGCCATACGTCAGGTCTGCCGAAAGCCGGTTATGCAGGAACAGTCCGTAAACCTCATAGTTGTTCACACTGGGGCGGATGGGAGAAATTTCAGCGTAGTTGATGACACTGACCAAAGGATGCCTGTTTTCCAATCCATAATATTGTTCGTAATCGCTCACATTCCTTACTTTCAATATATTGCTCATATCCCATTATATCTTTGATAGACAAGTGCAAAGGTATGATTTTTCCACATTAAAGCACAAACTCATCTTCCATAAATCTGCAAAATCAGTAAAAGCGGTAAGTATGCCTTGCCTGCCGGTAAGTCGTTTACGAATGAACAGCTTACTTTTGCATCATCAAATAAAAGCATTATGAACAAACAAGTGATTCTAGACAGGATTTATCAAGACGAGGTGGTTTGCCTCATAGCCGACCGTTATCATACTGACCCGATGAGCATAGTTCACTCTTTTTTAGCTCAGTCGGATTGTCAGATGGTAATTGCCGCCGGGATGCAGGAGATTCATCTGGAAGAAAATGAAATGGAACTTTTGAAAGATTTGCTGGAATATATCAATAAACAAATTGATACGACAAAACAATAAAAACAGATAGCGATATGATTAAAAAGTATTTCTTACCATTGTTCCTGATTTTGGGAATGTCAATGACGACAAACGCCTGTTCTACCGACAACGAAACAGGCAGACCTGAAACTCCGACACCTACGCCGGAACCGACTCCCGACCCTGACGAGCCGCCTGTGCAGCCAAGCGGAAACGGGCGTTGCTTGGTGGTTTACTTCTCCTGCACGAACACCACCAAAGGCATTGCCGAGCGGATTGCCGCCATTATGGACGGCACGACATTCCGGATAGAACCGGAAGTGCCTTACACGTCCGCCGACTTGGACTACAACAATTCTTCCTCACGTGCCAACCGGGAGCAGAACGACCTTTCCGCACGTCCCGCTATTGCGAACACGTTGGAAGGACTGGAGAATTATGATGTCGTGTTCCTCGGCTATCCCATCTGGTGGGGAGATGCCCCGAAGATAATTTCAACATTCCTTGAAAGCTACGATTTGTCGGGAAAAACGGTTGTACCGTTCTGCACCTCCCATTCCAGCGGAATCGGGTCGAGCGACACGGATTTGCATCCGCTTGCGTCCGAGGCCGTGTGGAAAGACGGACGGCGGTTCGGTGGAAGTGAATCGGAAGAAACCATCAAGGAATGGATAGACGGTTTGGGCTTGACTTTCAATATCGGGGACAGCGATGTAAGTTCGTTTAACCTCGATGCCGGAGTGAACGGCAACGCTCCGACCGTAAGGCTCAGCAGCGGATATGATATGCCGATACTCGGACTGGGTACGTACAGCCTGCACGGGGATGTCTGCAAGAACAGCGTAAAGGCGGCGTTGGCAAGCGGCTTCCGCAAGTTCGACACGGCATCCATCTATGGTAATGAGGAAGAAATCGGGGAAGCCATCCGTGAATCGGACGTGCCGCGCGAGGAACTCTTCGTGGCCACCAAACTCTATCCCAACCAGTATGCCAATCCCGAAGCTGCCATTGAGGAATGCCTGCGCAAACTGAATATCGGTTACATTGACTTGATGTTGCTTCACCATCCCGGTACAAATGATGTGAAAGCATACAAGGCGATGGAGAAATACGTGGCAGAGGGGAAGATTCGCTCCTTAGGCGTGTCGTGCTATTACGTGGAAGAAATCAATGAATTCCTGCCGCAAATAGACATCAAACCTGTATTGGTGCAGAATGAGGTGCATCCTTATTATCAGGATACCGAAGTGGTGGAACACTTGCACAATCTCGGCATTGTCGTGGAAGCATGGTATCCGCTTGGCGGACGCGGACATTAGGGCGAACTGCTGAGCGACCCGGTATTGTCGGCCATCGCGGCCAAGCACGGCAAGTCGGTGGTACAGGTCATCCTCCGCTGGCATTTGCAGCGCGGCGTGGTGGCTATTCCCGGTTCGAGCAATCCCGACCACATCAAGGAAAACATCTCCGTCTTTGATTTCAGTCTGAGCGATGAGGAAATGGCACGGATTGCCGCCCTTAACCGGAATGAGAAACACGATTGGTACTGATAGCATCAATCTATATGGAATGAAAAAGTTGCAATGAACAATAACCAAAATAGCAGAACAATGAAACCAATTATCCGAAATTTATTTGCAGCCATGCTGGTACTTGCCGCCAATACCGGCAGCATAATGGCACAAGAAAACCCAACAAAAAACAATACAGTCATGAAAGAGAATTTGAACCTGACTCAGGAATGGGACAAGACCTTCCCGAAGAGCGACAAAGTGAACCACAGTAAAGTAACGTTTACCAACCGGTATGGCATCACGCTGGCTGCCGACCTCTACATTCCGAAGGATGCCACGGGCAAGTTGCCAGCCATAGCCGTGTGCGGCCCGTTCGGAGCCGTGAAGGAACAGGCCGGAGGGCTTTATGCCCAGACTATGGCCGAGCGGGGTTTCCTGACCTTGGCGTTCGACCCTTCTTACACGGGAGAAAGCGGCGGAATGCCCCGTTACACGGTATCGCCGGACATCAACACGGAGGATTTTTCCGCAGCAGTGGATTTCCTTGCCACCGATGAACGGGTTGACCCTGAGCGAATAGGCATCATCGGTATCTGTGGATGGGGCGGACTGGCCATTACCGCCGCTGCCGCCGACCCCCGCATCAAAGCCACGGTCGCCTCTACGATGTACGATATGAGCCGTGTCAATGCCAACGGATACTTTGATGCTGCCGACAGTGCCGAGGCGCGCAACAAACTGCGCAAGACATTGGCCGCACAGCGCACGGAGGATTTCCGCAACGGAACGCCGAAACCTGCGGGCGGCGTGCCGGATGTGTTTTGCCAGCCGACGCCCCGCAGTTCCTCAAAGATTACTATGATTATTACAAGACGCCGCGCGGCTACCACAAACGCTCGCTCAATTCCAACCAAGGACGGAATGCCACGGAAGCCATTCCTTTTATTAACTTCCCGTTGATGTATCGCGCGAATGAAATAGAAAACGCCGTGCTCATTATCCACGGAGAGAAAGCGCACTCCCGCTATTTCAGCGAGGATGCCTACAAGCTGTTGAAAGGCGACAACAAGGAACTGATGATTATCCCCGGTGCAAGCCATACCGACTTGTACGACCAACTGGATGTTATCCCGTTCGACAAGATGGAGGCTTTCTTCAGAAAGAATCTGAACTAACCTCCCTAAAGCACTTCTGTTTTTGAAATACAAAATGGAAGTGCTTTTTCATCGAAAAACGCCAAAGTTTTCCCTATTCTCAGCAGGTCATACCCCATGGCAGACAGGTTTAGCACAATGGTCTTGGCATCCAGATTCCCTCACTTGGCGTGCGCCTTTTATGAGTAGAGCTTTCCCTTCAGCGTAGCGGACGTGGCCTCGGTGATGCGCACCGTTACCAGGTCGCCCACGCGGTGGGTGCCTCGGTCGAACACCACCACGCGGTTTTGCTCCGTGCGGCCAAAGAGTTGGTCGCGGCTGCGCTTGCTGGTGCCTTCGGCCAGTACTTCGTACACGCGGCCCACGCAGCGGGCGTTGCTCTCGGCGGAGAGGCGGTTCTGCAGGGCGATGATTTCTTCCAGGCGGCGAACTTTTACCTCTTCGGGTACATCGTCGGGCAGGTGCTTGGAGGCGAAGGTGCCGGGGCGCTCGCTGTACTTGAACATGAAGGCCGAGTCGTAGGCACACTCCTCCATGAGGCTGAGGGATTGTTGGTGGTCTTCTTCTGTCTCGCTGTGGAAGCCGCTGAAGATGTCGGTGCTCAGGCCGCAGTCGGGGATGATGCGGCGGATGGCCGCCACGCGCTCCAGGTACCACTCGCGGTCGTACTTGCGGTTCATCAACTTGAGGATGCGGCTGCTGCCGCTCTGCACGGGCAGGTGGATGTGGCGGCACACGTTGGGCTCCTCGGCTATGACGTGCAGGGTGTCGTCGCTCATGTCTTTGGGGTGGGAGGTGGTGAAGCGTATGCGCATGTCGGGCGCGACCTGTGCCACGGTGCGCAGCAGTTGGGGGAAGGTGACCTCCGTGCCGTCCGGGCGGGTGAAGCGGTAGGAGTTGACGTTCTGCCCCAGCAGGGTGACTTCCTTGTAGCCCTTCTGGCGCAGGTCGGTCACTTCGCGGAGGATGCTTTCTACGTCGCGGCTGCGCTCGCGGCCCCGGGTGTAGGGCACGATGCAGTAGGTGCAGAAGTTGTTGCACCCGCGCATGATGGACACGTAGCCCGAGATGTGGTTGCCGCAGATGCGGGCGGGCACTACGTCGCGGTAGGTCTCGGTGGTGGACAGCTCCACGTTGATGGCCTTTTGTCCTGCTTCTACCTGTGCGATGAGGTCGGGCAGGGAGAGGTAGGCGTCGGGTCCCGCCACGAGGTCCACGCCGTGGTGCTCTATGAGCTCTTCTTTCACCCTCTCGGCCATGCAGCCCACCACGCCCACGATGAGGCCGGGGCGCTTGCGCTTCAGCGCGTGGAAGTAGTCCAGGCGGTTCCATATTTTCTGCTCGGCGTTGTCGCGTATGGAGCAGGTGTTCATAAACACGGCATCGGCCTCGTCCAGCGTGCTGGCGGGGGTGTAGCCGGCCATCTGCATGACGGAGGCTATTACTTCACTGTCGGCCACGTTCATCTGGCAGCCGTAGGTTTCGATGAACAGCTTCTTGCTGTCATCTTCAGTTGCAGATTTAAAGTCTGCTTCTGTTTCTTTCTTCATAAATAGTTGATTTAATATGTCCGGCTGCAAAGATAGGCCTTCTGTTTCAATTACCGGTCATTTGCAGGGCAATAAAGGGGCGGAGGGAAAAGAAAAACGCCTCCCGCTGCCGTCGTTGCCTTGCGGCAGCGGGGTGGCGGGAGGCGGAAGAAGGGGTTGTGGGAATGCTGCGTCCGGGCGTTTACTTCACGCGGGGCATGTACATTTCCTCGGCGGTGATGCCGCAGGCCTGCTTCATCTGCAAGGCATACTCCAGCTTGCCCACCTCGGGGCTGACGTTGTTGGAGCCGAAGGTGAACTTCACGCCCGCTTCCTTGGCCTTCTGGATGATGCGCCGGCTGGGGATGCGGTACAGCTCGTTTATCTCGAGCGCCTTGCCGCTGGCCACCAGGGCGCGGATGACTTTGTCCACGCGGGCGTCGGTCCAGAACTGCTCGTAGCGGTCGTTCATGCACTCGGGCAGGAAGAAGGGGTTGACAAATATGTCGGCAGGCTCTTTCAGCACGTCGCACGTTTTTTCCACAATCAAGTCCATGTAGGCTTCCTGGTCGTTGTTGTCTATCACTACTTCGGGGGCAATCCACAGGCGTACGCGGCGTCCCTTGCGGTCGGTGAAGGTCAGTGCATCGGTAAACACGTAGTCAAATTGTTCCCTGGCTTCTTTTGAGAAGGTGGTGCTCCACTCCCTGCCTTCGCCTTGCATGGCGAGCACGAAGGGTTGCGTGCGCATGGAGTCGAGGAAATTGTACACCCCTTCATCGCTGGTGATGGGGAAACCGATGCCGCAGTTGGGTGCTATGGCATAGTTGATGCCCAGCCTGCGCGACTGGCGGGCGGCGGCTTCCTTGGTGAATCCGCCTTTCAGGTGCACATGGTAGTCGAGCACGGGGAAGTCTTGCTGGTGCAGCCGGATGATTTCATCAGCCTGTTCGTCCTGTGCATTGGCTTGCTGTCTGGCCAGTTCATCTTTACTGCAGTCCAGTTGATGCAGGTTGATGCTGCGGAATTCCACGCAGCCTTCGTCAGCCGTCAGTGCGATGGTGCCTTGCGAAAGCAGTTCCTGCTCATGGGCAGGCAGGCGGAAGGGTGCAGCCGGCTCGATGTATTCCACCAAAGTGTCGTTGTTTACTTTTACCATGATGGATTTGCCAGCCACGCGGATGGTCATGTCAAACCATTCACCGTCTTTTGCCGGGCTTTTCACCACATTGCGCACGGCAAGCAGGCTGCCTGTTTTCCGCCACCATGCAGCCGACTGGCGGTTGTTGTCCAATGCCACGCTGTAGCCCTTGCCCGATGCGTCGGTATGGAATGCCACGCTGCCTTGCCCGCCCTCTACGGTACGGGCTTCCAGTGTCAGCTCAAAGTCTGTATAGTCACCGTTTTTCAGCAGCAGGCGGGTGTCGGGGCCGTAAAGCTGCAGTATGTTGCCTGTCACTTGCGCCTTGCCCGTGACGTCCCAACCGGACAGGTCTTTACCGTTGAACAGCACTTCCGTCTGCGGCTGTCCGCACGAGGCCAGGCCGGCCAGTGAGAGGCTGGTAGCCAATGCTATGATGAGATGCTTGTTCATACTGTGTATGGCTTATTTCACGAAGTCGGCTTTTTTCAGGTATTCGGCGCTCTTGCGGGCAGCATCAAACATCATGTCCATGGCTGCGTCGCTGTTTGTCTTGGCCTTTTCGCGTACTTCGGGAATCATTTCTATTTCAACAACATAGTCTTCCATGCCGTTCTTGTAGAACTGGTTGAAGATGGCCTTGAAGTCAATATCGCCGCTTTCGCCAATGACAAACTCGTCTTTGATGTGCAGCATTTCAATGCGGTTGGGATATTTCTTCAGGTAAGCCACGGGGTCTTTGCCGCCTTTTGTACACCAGTACACGTCCAGTTCAAAGAATACGTATTGCGGGTCGGTGTGCTCAACCAGATATTCCCACATCACGTCGTTGGTACCTTCCAGCGTCTTGTATTCGCCGGAGTGGTTGTGGTAGCCCAGTTTCAGGCCATATTCTGCAGCCACCTTGCCCACGCGGTTGAAGTAGTCGCACATGCGTTGTACGTCGGCCACCGTGTAGTCTACCTTGTAGCTGGGGATGACGAAGTATTTGCCACCGCAAGCCTTCTGTATTTCAAACAGCTTGCGCCAGCGTTTCATGATTTCTTCCTCCTTGCCCGGTTCTTCCTGGATGCTGGAGTGTGTGGAGATGATTTCTATTCCGTTCTTGTCGCACAGGGCTTTGAAGTCGGGTGCGGCCATGCCGAACACTTTCGGGTCTCCGCCCCACTGTACCAGTTCGCAAGCGCGGTAGCCCATGTCGGACAGCCGCTCTATGGAGGCCACGGGGTCTTTCTGCATGGCTCCCATCACGGAGTAGAGTTGTATACCGATTTTCTTGTCTGCTTGTGCCAGTGCATTTTGAGGCATCATAAAGGCAATGGCGATAACTGCGCACGCGCTGAGTGCCTTCAGGCTGCGGCGCAAATTCAATAAGTTTTTCATAATGGTTGTGATTTTGATTGTTGATGGTAAATGTAAAGGCAGGTGTGCCGGAAGGAATTTATTCCTGCGTTCCGGCACACCCTTTTTTAGAAGGGAGGAGTGATTAGTCAAGCACTTTCACGCGGATGTTGCGGTACCATACATCGTCGCCGTGGTCTTGCAGGCCGATGTAGCCCTCGTGGTTGTCTCCGCCGCAGTTGTTCAGCAGTTCAAAGGCCAGGGGCCATGCTGTTTCGCTGAACTTGCTGGCCTGGAGCATGTCGGTCCATTGCTTGGTCCAGAGGTGGTATTCCACAACGTTCTGGTCGTTCTGTCCGTGTACCACGGTGCCTTTGTAGACCATGATTTTACCCTTGTTCCATTCGCCGAAGGGCTTAGAGTTCTGCGGCTTGGCGGGAATCATGTCGTACAGTGAGGCCGACTGGCGGTTGTTGTCCTTGCCCAACTTGGCATCGGGGTGGTTGGCATTGTCCAGCACTTGGTATTCGGGAGCGGAAATGTAGATGGGCTCCAGCACTTCCTTGCCGTCCTTGTCCTTGGACATCACTTCCTGTGCCAGATACAGGATACCGGAGTTGCTGCCTTTGGCCACCTTCCACTCAAACTCCAGCTCGAAGTTCTTGAACTTGTGGGAGAAGATAAGGTCGCCGCCGTCGGCTGCTTGGGCCTCGCCGCCGCCGCTGCCGTTGAACTTGATGCAGCCGTCCTCAACCACCCAGCGTGCGGGCACGTCTTCACGGCCATAGCCGCGCCAGCCTTTCATGGTCTTGCCGTCGAAGATGACGTAGTAGCCATCGGCATCCTTGGTCAGCTCGTCGAGGCTGATTTGCGGATTGTCCAGTACGCGGTATTCGGGCATTTTGTTCTCGGTCTTGGTCTGTGCCTCGTCCGTGGCTGCTTGTTGCTTTTTCTGGCCGCCACCGCAGGCCACCAGCGAGCCTGCAGCTACAATGCAGGCCAATGAGTAAAATACTTTTTTCATAAGACTTGTTTTGTGTTGTTAGTTGTTCTTTTATTAGGGAATGTTTATCTCGGCATGTCGGGCAGCTTCCAGCCTTCGCGGTAGTTGTGCTTGATGAGCTCGGCGGCAAACTGCTGTGCGTTGATGGGCTCCGTCCAAGTCTTGTCGAAGGTGGGGTGTCCGTTGTGAATCTTGAAGCCGTCCTTAATGACGGTGCGCAGCGTCTCGTCGGGTCCGATGTTGGTGAAGCGCATGTTGGGGCCGTCCCACTCCAGGGTCTTGTTGAGGCCTTGCAGGCGAATGGCGAGCACGCCCATCACTACCATTTCGTTCATGGGTCCTGCTTCCGAGAAGTCGGACTTGCACGGTACGCGGCTGTCCTTGCTCTCCTTGCAGGCACGCACCCAGTCCATTTCGTGACCGCCCTGCATGGCTTTGGGCACACGGCGGCATACCTTGGGCGCATTGGGCACACGGCCGGACAGCAGCCACGGATTCTCGCCATAGCAGCCGCAGATAAGGGTGTCCTTCGTGCCGTGGAAGATGGTGAGACCACCGCCGCTCTGCATCAGTTCCTTGCCTTCGGGGAAGCCTTTCGGGCGGTCGGGCATCATGCCGCCGTCATACCAGTGCACTTCTACTTCGGGCATGGCCACCTTGGGCATGTTGTCGCGAGCTTCAGCGCGCGGAAAGGCTGGTGCAGGATGTGGCAGGCCATATCGCCCAGTGCTCCCGTTCCGAAGTCCCACCAGCCGCGCCAGTTCCAAGGATGATAAATGGAGTTGTAGGGACGCATCTTGGCCGGGCCAATGAACAAATCCCAGTCCAACGTGCGCGGCACGCGGTCTTCGCCTTCCGGCTCATTCAATCCTTGCGGCCAGATGGGGCGATTGGTGGCGCACTCCACTTTGTACACTTCGCCTATCTCGCCGTTCCATATCCACTCGCACACCAGGTCGGTGCCTTCGGCCGACGAGCCTTGGTTGCCCATCTGCGTGGCTACGCCTGTAGAGGCAGCCATCTTGGTGAGCAGGCGCGACTCGTAAACGGAGTGCGTCAGCGGTTTTTCCACATACACGTGCTTGCCCATGGTCATGGCCTCGGCGGCAATGATGGCATGTGCGTGGTCGGGCGTGGCCACCATGACGGCGTCGGCCGACTTGCCCAGTTCGTCAAACATCTTGCGGTAGTCCTTGTAGCGCTTGGCGCCGGGATACTCGTCAAACACGTGGCCGGCATACTTCCAGTCCACGTCGCACAGGCCGATGATGTTCTGCGACTTCAGGTTGCTCAATACCTGCGCACCCCGTCCGCCTATACCCACGGCCATGATGTTCAGTTTGTCACTAGGCGCTACGTGGCCAAATGAACTGCCCAGCACACTGCTCGGCACGATGGTCAGCCCGGCGAGGGCTGTAGCTCCTGTTTGCAGGAACTTTCTTCTTGACATTTTGTTGCTCATGATAGTAAATTAATTGTTAGATGATGTATTTTGAACGTAACAGTCCGTATCCGTTTTTCATGTTTCTTCTCCGCTCGCGGATTTCCTCCAGCGTGGCCTGGTTGCCTATGGCGGGCAGGTCGTGCTGCCGTGCGTCGTCCAGGAACTTCCAGGCATACAGCGATGCCGTCATCGAGTCGCGCAAGGTGGGCAGTTGCGGGTTGCGCTTGCCCGTCAGCACCGTCTCGGCAAAGAGGCGGCATAGCGTGTCGATGTTCTTGCCGCCGTAGGGGCGTTCCTCGCGGATGGTCTGAGTCACCCCGCGCAGTTCCACCACGGCCGTCTTGAAGTCGTGCGTCATGCGTATGATGCCCTTGGTGCCTATGATGTCGGTGTACGAGTTGTGCGTCTGGTCTTTCGACAGCTGCCCGTACACGAAGCCCTGCGTGATGTCGAACACCACCCCGCTCTCAAACGTGCCGTGGCACTGCAGCCACCAGGGGTCTTTGTAGTCCCACATGCGCAGGCCCTGTGCGTGCCACGTCTTGAACTCGCTCTTGGCATACCAGCGCGCTATGTCCACGTAGTGCATGCCGCAGTCGTGGAAGGCAGGCCCCTCGTATTCGTGCCCTTCGCCCGGGGCAAGGCCCGGCGTCATGTGGCAGATTCGGATGATGGCCAGCTCGCCTATCTCCCCGCTGTCTATCCACTGCTTCATATAATTATGGTACCAGGAGTTGCGCAAGTACAGGTTGACGGTGGAGAAGATGGGGGCATGCTCGGCAGCCTTCACCGCCCTCCACTCTTTTTCTATGCTTTCGGCTATGGGTTTCTCGCAGATGATGTGTTTTCCCCGTGCCACGGCTTTCTCAATCTGGTGTCCGCGCGAGTCGGCCAGGGTGAACAGTCCCACCACCTCGATGCTGTCGTCGGCAAACACCTCGTCTTCATCCTCCACCACCCGGCTTTGGGGCGATAGTGTGTGTGCAATCTCCCGGCATTTGGGGTCGGTGTCACATATATAAACTATGTCCCACTGCCCGCTTTTCTGCATTTCGGTAAAGTAAAATCGGCCCATCCGGCCAAAGCCTATCAAGGCCACTTTTATCTGTCTATTCATGGTTGTAGTGGTTTTTGAAGTTTGTCTGCTACAAATTTAAGGATAGAAACGTCGTCTGCTGCAGCTTGCAATGAATTGTGTAGTCTATTAAAACCTTTTACGCACTGTAATACTGCGTATTACGCATTTCATGGACGGAAATTATGTAGCTGCTCAGTGAGTTTTTCTTCCTATCTTCATCACCATTTCCTCGAAGCAATCGCGCCGGCATACGGCTTTGTTCCTTATCTTGGTGCGGTAGTTATAGATGGTGCTCAGCGAGCAGCGCAGGAAGGCGGCTATTTTCAGGCTGTCCGTAATGCCCAGCCGGAACAGGGCATAGATGCGCAGCTCCTTGTTGAGCAGTTCGCCCTTGCGGGGCACTATCTGCCCGTCTTCCTCCAGGAGGCTGTTGAAGTCTGTCACAAAGGTGGGGTAGAGGTTCAGGAAAATCTTGTCGAAGTGCGAGTACAGCTCCTCCACCTCGTTGTCGGCCACGGTGGTCGACTTCAGCTTACGCATCAGCGCGTCGTACTGCTTGTTGGCCCCCAGCTTGAACAACCCCTTGCGGTACTCTTCCATCTTGTCGATGTAGGCCGAGCAGAGGTCGAAAAACTGGGCGATGTACTGCTCCTTCACCGCGTTGGCCTCCGACAGCTTGGCGTTGCTGCCCTCCAGCAGGGTGTTTTTCTCGTTCAGCTCGGCGTTGAGGCTGGCCAGGCGGCTGTTGGTCACGGCCAGCTTCTCCTTGATGAGCGACACCTTGCGCATCTGCCGGTACACGTAGGCCACCAGCAGGATGAGGAACAACGTGAGCAGGCTGATGCAGATGAGGTAACTCTTCAGCTTGCTGCTGGTGCGGGCTTCCCGTTCCTGGTAAGAGGCATTGATGATGGAGTAGAACGTGGACAGCTGCGCCGTGCGGAATTGCATGCCCGACAAGATGGCATCTTCCATGGCGAACTGCGAGTAGCGGAATGCCTCACCTATCTCCCCGTCGCGATAGCAGATGATGGCCAGGTCGATGAACGACTGGTTCTCGCGTATGGCGTTCTTCACGTCGGCTATGACCGAGAGCATGTAGTACTTCTTTTGCTCGTCGCGCTCTCCCGTCCGTCCGTGCACCACGCCCAGGGCGTAGGCCACCCCGGCATATTCGGGCGTGTCGTGCCCCACCTGCCGCTCCAGGGTGTGCAGCAGGTTTTCGGCTTCTTGGATGCGGTGCGCGCCCAGCAGTTCGTATACCAGGTTTATCTTGTAGCTGAAGGTCGAGTCGGGTAGCACGGCCTGCAGCGAGTCGCGGTAAGCCACCGTCTGCTCCGAGTATCCGGGTTGGTTGGCTATCGTGGCGTAGTGGCTGTAGAAGTGCCCGCATGCCTCGTAGTAGGCGGGCAGCACCCGGGCGGGCAACGACTTGGCGTGGTAGCGGTGCAGCAGGTCTTCCGACTCGCGGAACTTTCCGCCGTAGGAGTACAGTTCGGCCAACTTGATTTCGGCCAGCGCCCTGAGGGCGGGGTCGGCCAATTGGCGGGCAGGCTCCACGGCCTTCTGCGCGTAGGCAATGGCCGAGTCCAGCTGGAACTTCCTGTAAGCGTCGGACAAGCGGGTGTTTATCTCATACTCGTACTCTGCCGAGGCAGTCTGCCTTCCGAAGAGTTCCTTCAGCCGCTCCAGTTCGCGCTCCTTGTGCTCTACATACAGCTTCTTGTCCGCCAGCACCAAGTCCAGCCGTTTGGCCACCTCCTTCAGCGTCTCTTCGGCATGTAGGGGCATGATGAAGGGCACGGCTGCCAGCAGGCAGGCCGTGGCGATGAGCCTCAGTTTGAAGAACGTGGTGCACGTCATGACAAAAAGGAGTTATGCGGTTGTGGCGGGCGGCGTCAGCGGCAGCATCCTCCGCGCCAATGCCTGCGCCCGTGACGGTGGTAGGGATAGGGGTGGTCGTGGCAGCAAGAGTCGCCCGCCACGTAGCACGAGTCGGCACAGTGGTGGCGGAAGCCCCGGCGGAAGTCACGTCGCGGATACCGGTCCGGCTGGCGGTCGGTAGCCTGCTCGCGGCACTTCATGCGCAGCACCTTGCCGTCGAGAAACCAGATGCGTATTTCCTCCACCGTGCCGTCGTTCTTTTCGGTGTTGCGGAAGGTCCACACCTCCTCCGGCCCGTCGATGTCGCGCAAGGCCGGGTCGCCAAGAATCTTCTTCACCTGCTTCACGGTCATGCCCTGCTCTATGCTGCCCACCTGGGCGGGGGTGAATCCGTCTGCCAGCGTCATGCTGCAGGCCAGCGTGGCGATAGCCACGGCAAACAGGGCTGTAAGTAACTTGTGTTTCATGTCTTGCTGTGTTTTAAGCGTAAAGTTTCTCCGCAAAGATAGGAAAGTGCCGTCAAACCGCCAAGCCCCGCGCCGGGTTTTCTATTGAATCATTATGCTGAGATTAAAAAGAAATCTTTCATCCGCAGATGACACGGATAACACGGATAAAAATATAAAATCTGCGTCATCCGCGTCATCGGCGGATGAAAAATAATAGGCGAAGTTTTTTTACAATTCCCTCCTCGGGACGCGGCACGGGTCTCAGTCGTACCCCATTCGTACCTCATTCGGTACCGGCTCGCTCCCGCCGGGGCGCCATGGAGCGAAGCCGGAGCGTAGAAAAAATGAACAAGGTAGCGCGCATGTGCGGGAAATGTCTTACCTTTGCAGCCGGAAAAAAAGAAAACGGCATCGTGCAGTAATCGGCCTGCCCTTGCATTTACCCTTTGCAAAGAGATAAGACTGTGAAGTGAAACCTGCTTTAACTATCAAAGAGACATTACTGTAACTTATGGAGAGACAAATGCCAATGGTGAGCGTCATCGTGCCCAACTACAATCATGCCGCCTTCCTGAAGGAGCGCATCGAGAGCATACTGGCGCAGACTTATCAAGACTTTGAATTGATTCTGCTGGACGACTGTTCTACCGACTGCAGCCGCTCCGTGCTGCAGGCCTATGCCCGCCACCCCCGCGTGTCGGCCCTGGTAATGAACGACACCAACACGGGCAATACCTTTGTGCAGTGGGACCGAGGCATACGCCTGGCCCGAGGGCGCTACATCTGGATGGCGGAGAGCGACGATGTGGCCGACCCCCGCTTCCTGGAGGCCACCGTGCGCGCCCTGGAGGCCAACCGCGAGGCCGTGATGTGCCTCACCGGCTCCATCCTGATAGACGAGCACAGCCGCCCGCTGGCACGCGCCAGCCGCGACCGCTGGGAGGAGACGGGCGAGGTGAAGTGCTTCGACGGCCGTGAATACGTGCACCACAACCTGCTCTACCGCAACTACGTGTACAACGCCAGCATGGTGGTGTTCCGCCGCGACGTGTATGACGGGCTCGACAAGTCGTTCCAGCGCCTGCGTTGCGCGGGCGACTGGCAGTTCTGGGTCGAAATGGCGCTCACAGGCCCTGTACTCGAGGTGCGCAGCAAGCTCAACCGCTTCCGCCAGCACAGCAACAAGGTCACCGTGCGCGGGCGCATCACCGGCGAAGATGCGTCGGACACCATCAAGCTGCTCGGCTACCTCTTGCCCCGCGTGCACATCTCGGCCTACAAGCGCTGGCTGGTGCTGGGCATGTGCTACCGCCGCATCCGCAAGTCGCACGCTGCCCCCGTGTTGCGCAGCCGCATCTTTGCCGAGGCCGAGCAGACGCTGGGCGCCTCCGTGTTGTGCTACGGGCTGGCCAGAGCCAACCGCATGCTGGCCTATGCCATACCTTTCCTGCCGACGCATAAGAGGGAGAAGCTGAAGTAAACATGGGGCACAAGATAGCCATCATAATACCGGCCTATAAAAGCCGCTTCCTGCGCCAGACGCTCGACTCGATGGCGGCACAGACGTGCCGGGACTTCGCCGTGTATGTGGGCGACGATGCCAGTCCCGAGCCGCTGGAACCCATTGTACGTGCTTACGAGGGCAAGCTGTCCGTCACCTACCACCGCTTTGCGGAAAACCTGGGCGGGCGCGACCTGGTGGCCCACTGGGAGCGTTGCATCGCCCTGTCGCGCGAGCCGCTGGTTTGGCTTTTCTCGGACGACGACCTGCTGCCGCCCGACGGCGTGGAGCGCGTGCTGGCAGCTGCCGGCCGTTATGGCACGGAGAAGGTATTCTTCCGCCTGCCGCTCATCGTGGTGGATGCCGAAGGGCAGCAGAAGTTGGCCAACCCGCCCTTGTCCGAGGGCAAGACGTCCGACTACGCCTTCCTGCTCGACAAGCTGAACGGGCGCATCAGTTCGGCAGCCATAGAGTATGTGTTCAGTCGTGACGTGTGGCGGGTGTCGGGAGGCTTTGTCAAGTTCCCCTTGGCCTGGTGCTCCGACGATGCCACGTGGGCGCGTTTCGCCCACTATGCCGGGGGCATGACAAGCGTGCCGGGGGCGCCCGTCTGCTGGCGGAATGCCGAGGGCGAGAACATCAGCAACTCTTCCCGCTTCGACCGCGAGAAGCTGTGTGCCACAACCCTTTTCATCCGGTGGATAGCCCGTACCTACAAGTGCCGCAAAGGGGACAGTGCGCTTGCGGGGGCTTTGGGGCGCTATGCCCACACCATTTTGCGCTGTTCGGTCAGGGGAAATTACGGCTTGTCAGACCTCTTGCGGCTATGCGCCGCCTTGGGTGGGATAAGCCTGTCGGCGGCAGGCTATGTGTGCTTGCGCCACTTGTTTCACATCAAAAGACTTTAGCTATGAAACCTAAGATTCTTTTCATCACCCCTTATATCCCTTATCCCTTGGATTCGGGTGGAAACCAAGCCTTCTTCAACATGGTCGATTACCTTCGCCGCAGCATGTCGGTGTCCATATTGCTGTACCCCCGCACCGTCGGGCAGAAAGCGGATGTGGAGCAGCTGAAGGCTTTGTGGCCTGATGTGGGCTTCTTTCTTTATGAGCCGAAGAAAGAGGAGGAGCCCATACCTTTTGTGAGGCATCCCCTCTACTACAAGTGGCTGCTGAAGGCGCAGGCATCCATCAAGCGCAAGCTGAGAAGGCAGCTTAGGAAGATACCCCGGCTGGCGGGAAGGGATGCGGGAATAGACGTGATGCGGCAAAAGACTGTCATTCCGACTTCCATATTTGAAAGGTTGGATAGCGGCTACTTGAATTTTGTGACCCGCACGGCACGGCTGGGGTTTGACATCGTACAGGTGGAGTTTTACGACCTTATCTCGCTGGGGTATGTCTTGCCGGACGATGTGGAGACCATCTTTGTGCACCACGAGTTGAGGTATGTGCGCAATGAAAACGAGATGGCGCTCTTCCACGAGGTGACGGCAGAAGACCGCATGCTTTTCCGCATTGCGAAAGACTATGAGCGCGGCGCCTTGAACAGCTACAAGCACGTGATAGCCTTGACGGACATAGACCGGAAGCTGCTTGAGGAGTTCCTGGGGCGCAAGGAGCGCATTTATGCGTCGCCGGCGGTGGTGAATATGTCGCAAGATGGCAAGGGAGACTTTGTGCCTTGCACAGCCGGCAGGCTGACTTTTGTGGGAAGCGAAAGCCATACGCCCAACCTGGACGCCGTGGTGTGGATGTGCCAGGAGGTGATTCCCCGCCTGCGCTTGCGGGGAGAGAAGTTTACCTTCCAGGTCATAGGGAAGTGGCGGTCGCCCTATGTGAAAGAGTTGTGTCGCCTTTGCCCGGAGATGGAGCTGATGGGCTATGTGGATGACTTAAGGGCTTTCTTAGAAGGCAGTATAGCTGTGGTGCCCATCCGCATAGGCAGCGGCATGCGGATGAAGATTCTGGATGCCGTCACCGCACGCTGCCCCTTTGTCACCACTGCCAAGGGGGTGGAGGGCATCGACCTGGAGAATGGCCGCGAGTGCCTCATGGCTGATGACCCCGATGCCTTTGCCGATGCCATTATCCGTCTGGCTGGCGATGCAGAGTTGCAGGAGCAGCTGGCCCTGCGTGCGGAGGCGAAGTTGCAGGCTTTGTACAGCCCGGGGCAGATGCAGCAGCGCCGGCTGGACATCTATAAGGGCATCTTGCAGCACGGCGACATGTAAACAAGACCATTTCTCCTCCCCACCGGGACACTGCCCCTTCCCGCCCTTTTCAATGCGGGCCTTGTTGATATTCTGAACGGAAAGTGCTATCTTTGCGCGTAGAACGAAAATATGCTCTCTTATGGCACGATTCATCAACCCCTTCACCGATGTGGGCTTCAAGCGCATCTTCGGGCAGGAAATCAACAAAGACCTGCTGATAGACTTTCTCAACAGCCTGCTGGCAGGGGAAAAGCACATTACGGATATCCGCTTCTTGGACAAAGAACTCTTGGGCAATACGGTAGAAGACCGCTCTTGCATCTACGACGTTTACTGCACAAACCAAGACGGGGAGCAGTTCATCGTGGAAATGCAAAACCGGAGCCAGCAGAACTTCCGGGAACGGGCTCTGTTTTACCTTTCGCAAGCCATTGCGAGGCAAGGGGAACGGGGAGCAGCTTGGCGCTTCGAGCTGAAAGCTGTCTATGGCATCTTCTTCATGAACTTCCGTTTGGACAGCATGGCGGACAAGCTGCGCACAGATGTTGTGCTCGCCGATCGCGACACGCACGAACAGTTTACTGACAAAATACGTTATGTATTCCTACAACTCCCTTCTTTTCACAAAGAAGAAGCAGAATGCGAGACTGATTTTGAGCGTTGGATTTATGTACTGAAAAATATGGAAACACTGAATAGATTACCTTTCAAAGCCCGGAAATCCGTATTCAAGCGTTTGGAAGACATTGTGGACATTGCATCGCTCTCCAAGGAAGATCGGATTAAATATGATGAAAGCATAAAAGTGTATCGGGACAATCTCGTCACCGAAGCCTATGCCATCGAAAAAGGTCTTGCCCAAGGACGAGCACAAGGTCTTGCCCAAGGGCGTGCCGAGACAGCACGCAATCTGAAAAGAATGGGCATGGACACACCTTTTATAGCTCAGGCTACTGGTCTTACTGCCGAAGAAATAGAAACTCTGTGACACGGATTTCTCAAAAATCGGCGGGATAAGACCATTTCTCCTCCCCAGCGGGACACTGCGCCTTCCCGCCCTTGCCTTATCTTTGTCCGTTACATAGCGCAATGATAAAAAACAGGTAAGGATTATGGGAAAAGAAACTTCTGAACGGATACAGACTTCGCTGCTGAACAGCGCGGAAAAGAAAGCCTTGGTGTGGCTGGCTGCACGCCAGCCCCGGTGGATGACGTCGGACATGCTGACGTGGTTCGGCGTGCTGGGCACGGTGGTTTATATGGTGGGCGGCATCCTCTCCAACGGCAATGTGCTGTGGTTGTGGCTGGCTTCCTTTGGGCTGGTGATGCACTGGTATGGCGACAGCCTCGACGGCACGCTGGCACGGGTGAGGAACACGCAGCGCCCTGTGTACGGCTTCTTCATCGACCACTCGCTGGACGCGGTGACTACGTGCATGATATTCTTCGGCGCGGGCTTCTCGCCGCTGCTGCGCATGGACGTGGCGCTGGCGGCACTGGCGGGCTACCTCTGCCTGTCCATCTACACCTACGTGTGCACCATTGTGAAGGGCGAGTTCCGCCTCACCTACGGCAAGCTGGGGCCTACGGAGTTCCGCCTGCTGCTCATCTTGCTGAACGTGCTCTACATGTACACACCGTGGGGCGAATGGCATTGCGAAGTATTGGGCGGCTTGTGGAGCGCGTTCGACCTGGTGGGCGCAGTGGTGGCCGTGGTGTTGTTCGTCATCTTCTTCGCACAGTTTGCTGCCGACCGGCGCGCCCTTTCCAAGCAAGACCCGCTGAAGCGTTCCTGACGACGGAAAGGCTGCTCTTGAGTGATTAGCGTTTAGTGTTTAGTGATTAATGCCATGCGGACAGGCATATTAATCACTAAACACTAAACGCTAATCTTTTTTAGAACGACATGCGGAAGGTGAGGCGCACGCCCCGCGTCTGTATGTTAGGGTGGTGGCGGTAGTTCAGCCGCCACACGTAGTCTATGCGCATCACCTTGAAGATGTTCTCAATGCCTACGCCCGCCTCCATGTAGGGGGTGCGGCGCATGGTGTACGTCCCTTCGGGGAAGGCAAAGAGCCCCTCGCCCTGCTTCATGGGGTTGTTCTTGTCCGTGAGGTGGCCCCACAGGCCGCGGAAGGTGAACACTTCGCGCCATTGCAGCTTCTTGATGAGGGGGATGCGGTTCAGCAGCTGGCCGTTCATGTAGTAGGTCACGTCCCACGAAGCATACTCGTCGTTGATGAACTCCATGGCGTTCATGTTGGTGTACGACTCGGGCTGTATGGTGTACGTCAGGTTGGCGTTGGGGATGATGAGCAGCGGGTAGGGCACCTTGTTCCACACCTTGCCTGCTTTGAGGATGACGTCCAGGTAGCCGAAGGCCGAGAACCAGAAGCGCTTCTGCATGCCCACGTCCGTGTGGTGGTAGTTGTAGTCCGAGCCCAGCAGCCCCTTCTTGGCCATGACGTGGCTTAGGTTGAAGATGAAGGCGTCGAAGGTGATGGGGATGCGCTGCGTGTGCGTCTGGTAGAACTTCTCGTTCCGGGCGTAGCGGAAGCGCAGTTCCAGCTCCGTCATGTCGTAGCGGCCCACAGGGGTGGTGGTGCCGTCGGCGTTGAGGCGGTCGAAACGGGCGTAGGGCGTGGCATATTCGCGCAGGTTGCGCACGATGACGTTGTACGAGATGCCGTTGTAGTGCTCGCGCGTGTACGTCAGCTCGGCCTTGCGCAGGTAGGTGGCGCGGGTGTCCTTCTTGCGACGGATGGCGAGCATGATGTTGTCCTTGCTGGTGTACATGTAGTCTTGTCCCAGCTTATTGATGTCGTACATGTACTCCAGGCTGAGCGAGTGGCGGGGGAACTCGCGCAGAAAGTCCTTACGGTCGTTGAAGGAGTACTCCACAAGGGCGTCGTACTTCATCTTCTTATCCTTGGTGCCGTAGGCGGCATATCCCTCGATAAACAAGTTCTTATGGAAGACGGGCGTAGTGGCTCCGCCCAGGCGGAAGCGTGCGCCCTCGATGGCGTTGCCGTTGATGACGGAGTTCACCGGCCCGAAGTCAAACTTGTTGCGCTTGGGGTCTTTGCAGGTGGCCACGTAGCCGGAGAGGATGGCGGTGAACACCTTCTCGGTGATGGCGAACGCGGGCACGGAGCGCAGGCGCGTCATCAGCGTGCTGACGGAGTTGGGGTTCTTCTTCACGGCTTCGGGCGGACGGATGGCGGCCCAGTATTCCTCGGGGCGGTCGTAGGCGTTCTGCTCGGCAATGACGGGTGCGCTCTCGTCGAAGATGCGGGCTTGCGAGGGCTCGGGCTTCTCGAACGAATGGTTGCTGTACACCACCAGCCGCCGGGCGTACATGCCTTTCGACTTTTCGGTGAGCTTGAAGTTGAGGCTCATGTCGTCCTTGGTGATGAGGCGGGTGCCGTCGGGCAGGCGCTCGTAGGTCTGGTCGATGGCCATGCGCGACACGAAGTTCAGGTTGATGTCCTGCGGCACGTTCATCCGGGCGCGCTGCACGAAGTAGGTGGAGTCCAGTCGCACGAACAGGTGCCCGGTGAAGCCGAACGACTCCGAACTGAAGGGCACGAAGCCCAGGTCCACACACCGGTGCCCGTCTACCTGGAGCGTGTCCATCAGGTAGTACTTGTAGAAGGTGGGTCCCAGCGTGGAGAGGGGGCTGACGAAGCGTTGCAGAAACAGGGGGATGTTGTTCTGGAAGATGTCCACCTCCTGCAGCGTCTCGTCGAGGAATTGCTGCACGCCGTCGCGCGAAGCCAGCACCTCGTCCAGCCCGGCGGAGTGGCTGCCCTCCAGCAGGCTGCGCTCGGCGTGCGGGTCGCGGCGGTAGAAGACGCGTTCTTTCCGCTCCTTCTCGGACAGGGGCAGGATGGTGGTGCCCGCGTCGAGCGTGTCGACAAACTCGGTGAGGAAGTCGAACTTGCCCGTCTTGCCGTCGGTGCGCGGCTTGGGCTGGTAGTCGTTTCGGGCGATGGTTATCTTCTCGTAGTGGTCGTAACTGTAGTAGTCGTGCTGGCGGGGGTCGTTGGCGTCGCGCATCTCAATGACGCGGCGTACGAAGGCCACGGCGGGATTGTCGCGCCGGCGGTAGCGTTCGCGCTTGGGCTCGATGACCACCTCCTGCAGCGTCAGTCCGTCTTGCACCAGGCGTATGTCGAGGGTGGTGGTGCGTCCGGCGCGGATGGGGATGCGCTTTGTGGCGTAGCCCAGGTAAGACACCTCCAGCACCTTGCCCGGCGTGGAGGTGGTGAGGGTGAAGCTGCCGTCGTCCGCCGTGCTGGTGCCTATGGTGGTGCCGGGGAAGGCGAGGGCCACGTAGGGCAGCCGTTCGCCCGTCAGCGAGTCGGTCACCACGCCGCGCAGGGTGGTCTGCTGCGCCATGGCTGCTGCCGCAAGGAGGAGCAGGGTGAGAAACATGAGTATCTTTTTCGTCATAGTCCTTGGTCTTTTTAGTATTCGGTTATCCCCCGCGTAAGGGGCTTATAATGAGCGGTTGGTGGCGTTCCAACGCCAGCGCGGTAGTGTTCCAACGCCCGCTCGGTGGTGTTCCAACGCCAGCATGGCGGGCTTAGAGGCCCAGCCAGCGCGCCTTCCAGCGGCGGAAGTAGTCGGGCTCGTCCACCATCAGCTGGCCCTGCGGGTCGATGAACAGCTGCACGGTGTGGGCCTCGGCGCACAGGGTGTGGTCGGCAGCGCGGTAGATGTGGTACTCGTAGTCCAGCCTGGCGCCGGGCCGGGGCACGTAGCGCGTATGCACCTCGGCCACGTCGTTCAGCCGCAAGGGGGCGCGGTACGTCAGGTGCAGGTCGTACAGTGGCGCGTAGATGCCCGCCTGCTGCATGTCGGCGTAGCCTATGCCCGGGTAGCGCCGGCCGAACGACTCGCGCCCGTCTTCCAGGTAGCGGATGTACGAGCCGTGCCAGGCGCACCGCATGGAGTCTATTTCGCTGAAGCGCACGGGGGTGTGGCAGATGTCTTCCAGTGTGTTCATGTGTACAGCCCCCCGTCTATGGCAACGACGTTGCCGGTGATGTAGCCCGCGTCGGGCGAAGCCAGGAAGCCCACGAGGCGGGCCACCTCCTCCGGCCGGCCGAAGCGCTGGGCGGGGATGGTGCGGCGCAGAGCCTCCTGGTCCAGCCCCTCCACCATGTCGGTCTGGATGAAGCCGGGCGCCACGGCGTTCACGGTGACGTTCTTGCGGGCCACCTCCTGCGCCAGGGCCTTGGTGGCGGCTATGATGCCCCCCTTGGCTGCAGAGTAGTTGGCCTGCCCGGGCATGCCCTTCAGCCCGCTCACGCTGGCCAGGCTGACGATGCGTCCGTACTTGTGGCGCAACATGGGCTGCAGCAGCGGCTGGGTGACGTTGTAGAAGCCGCCCAGCGAGGTGTCGAGCACGCTGTCCCAATCCTCGTCGGGCATAAAGACCATGAGGTTGTCGCGGCGGATGCCTGCGTTGTTCACCAGCACTTCTATGTATTCCTCGGGGTGGGCTTCCATCCAGGCGTCGAGCACCTTGCGCGTCTGCGCGCGGTTGCTTACGTCGAATTGCAGCACCTCGCCGTCCTGTCCGGCTTGGCGCACTTGGTCGAGGGTTTTCTCCGCCTCGGCGGTGTTGCTCACGCAGTTCACGAGCACGTGGTAGTCCATCTCCGCCAGCCTGACGCAGATGGCGCGGCCTATTCCCCGGCTGCCTCCGGTTACTAATGCGTACTTTGTCATGTTGTCTTGTCTTTTATATGTAAAGTGATAATTTATCTCACTGAGTTATGCAGCCTGATTCTTCGTCCGCAGATGACGCGGGTGACGCAGATTTTATATCTTTTTCTGCTTATGATAAGCACGTAGTGGGCGAAGCCCCTTGAGAATCCGTGTTATCCGTGCCATCTGCGGATGAAGAATAAACGCGCGCATAACTTCCTATTTTTCCTCCTTTATTATCTTCCAAATCCGTTCCCGTCCCAGCAGCGCGGCGCAAGTAAAGAGCGCCGTCATCGTCATCCCGTGCACGCCGTGTAGCATCAGGCTCTGCCCGGTAAGGAGCAGGTTGTCGATGGGCGTGCGCACGGAGAGCAGGGTGCCCAGCGCATTGCCGCAATCCTTGCGCACGCCGTAGGCCGAGCCTTGGGGCGTGCCCGTGTAGTCGCGGTAGGTCAGTGGGCTGCTGGTGTAGATGTGCTCCACGGCGTCGCGCAGTCCCGGCACCACCTGTCCGGCCAAGGCGATGCACTCGTCGGCCAGCCGTGCCTTCAGGGCCTGGTAGTCTTCGCCCCGGTGACTCACGCGGGTGTCTTGCCACGGGCGGCACTGTTGCCACGGCAGGGGGGTGAGCAGGTCTATCTGTCGGGCATAGGGGCCGCCGTCTTCGGGCGCCCGGCAACTTACCAGTACGCCGCCCACGGGGCCTTCCGTCCGGCCGCATGTCCATACGCCGGGCCGCGCGTAGACGTAATGGTTGTGGTTGAAGTACTCCACCGCCTGCGGCTTCAGCACGAGCGACGTGGTGAACATGCCGCAAGTGTTCTGTAGCGCAGCCATGCGTCGGCGGTAGGCGGGCCGCAACAGCTGGCCGGGCTCCACCAGGGCGCAGGTCGTGGCAGGGTGCAGGCTGCTTATGAAGTGGCTTGCCTCGTACTCCTCACCGTTGGCGCAGCGGGCTGAGGCCAGCCTTCCGCCGTGTCCGGCCAGCGCGGTGACCTGTGCGTTGCACAGCACCTCGCCGCCTTGTGCCCGGATGCCGCGCACCAGCGTGTCCGCCAGTTGCGAAGCACCGCCCTTCAGCCGCCAGCTGCTCTCGAGGTAGCTGCTGTGCCCGTGGGCGAAGGTGAACAGCGGCAGCGTCTCTTGGCGCAGCTCCATCTTCAGCGCGGCGCCGCTCAGCACGTCGATGAGCAGCGGGTCGCGGAAGGTGGCGTGCAGGTACTGCCAGGCGTTGGTCTCCATCAGGTACTCGGTGAACGAGGCATCGGCCTCCCTGTTGTTGGCCAGGAGGTCCAGTTCGTGGGCCGAGGCTTGCTGCAGCAGGCGGGCGTATTGCCCGAGGGCGGCGCGCTCGGCAGGGAAGTCATCGGCCAGCGTTTGCACGAAGCGGTCGTAGCCTTGCGCGAAAGCAAAGGTGCGCCCGCCGATGGTCACCCGGTCGAACAGCTCGTCCATCCGCACCCAAGGCAATGCCGTCAGCCCCAGGTGGCGGAACACGGCGTGCATGGGCGTGCCCTCGTTTAGCCCCCCAATGTAGTGGAAGCCGGTGTCGAAGTCCAGCCCGTGCCTGCGGTACGTCTGCAGGCAGCCGCCCGGCTGCGCGCCTTGCTCCAGCACCAGCACGTCCAGCCCGGCGCGGGACAGAATGCCGGCGCAGAGCAGTCCGCCCAGTCCGCTGCCTACGATGATGACGTCATGCCTGCCGCTCATGCATCTCCCCCTTGAAGTCCAGGTAAGTGGTGCTGCCTGCGGCAATGCGGGCGGTGACGGCGTACCCCTCCGCCAGAGGCTCGGCGCGCAGGCTGATGTCCACCCACGGGCAGCGCCCGGGCGAGGCCACGGCGGTGAAGCGGCATTGCCTGATGGCGGTGATGGTGAGCCTCCGGCCCGTCAGTACCTCGGCACACTCTTTCAGCATCTGCACGTTGCACACGCCGGGGCACACGGGTTTGCCCGGGAAGTGCCCCCGATACACGTCGCAGTCCGGCAGGAGGTCCACGCGGAAGGTGGTCTCTCCCTCTTCCGTGCTCCAACCGTCTATCTTGTAGTAATGTCCTCTCAGTAGCATGGCTGTGTAGTGTTGTGTGTGGGTTATGCGATGAATATCTTCATTTGCGTCGTGGCCACCGTCTGGTCTGCGGCTTGTGTCTCGCCGGTGAGCAGGCTGACGCCGCCCGTCTCCGCGCCGAGGGTGACGGTGGTGACGAGCGTTTCGCCCGTCTGCGGACGGCGCACGAGGCGGAACCGCTTCACCTCGCCGATGTAGCCCACGGGCGGACGGGGGGCTTCTTGCGCCAGTGCCTTGTAGCCGGCCAAGGCGGAGGCCGACTGGGCGATGTGCTCTATCAGCCCCACTTCGTCCAGGCAGCCGTCTTCGTCGATGAAGAAGTTGTCCGGGCGGACGGTGAGGCAGGTGCGTGCCGTGTCGTCCTGCGCCTCCAGCAGGCGGTCCACCATGAGGATGGGGGCGCGCTGCGGGATGAGGCGGTCGATGGGGGGATACTGTGTGCCGTCCGTCATGCCTGTGCCGCGTGGGATAGGATGTAGTCGTACAGGTTGTCGAACGTCTGGATGGTCTTCAGCTCGCTGACGGGTATCTTAATCTTGTACGTCTGCTGGATGACGGCCACTAGGTCCACCAGGCTCAGGCTGTCCAGCGAGAGGGTTTCCTTGATGTTGGCGTCGGGGGCGAAGTTGGCTTCGTCCACTTCAAATTCTTCTGCCAGAAGGGCATTTACTTTCTCTACGATTTCTTCGCGTGTCATGATGGTTTATGTTTTTAGTAGGGCCCGCCGTCTCGCTCCCTTCCGGGGAGAGGGGGATGCCCCGTAGTTAATATTCGGTTTATTATCAGCGCGTTGCCAGCGTAGGAACGCCCGCTTCCTGGCGTAGGAACGCTACCGACCTGGCGTAGGAAGGCTACCGCGCTGGGGTAGGAAGGCTGGCTTCCGGCTTCTGCTTCCTCCTTACAGGTTTCTTACTACCAGTGTGGAGTTCGTGCCCCCGAACCCGAAGGAGTTGGAGAGGAACGTGTCGAAGCGGGCTTCCCTCGTCTCGGGCACGATGTTGAGGCAGGCGGTGTCGTCGTCGGGGTGCTCGAAGTTGAGGTTTCCGGCAATGAATCCGCCCTTCATCATCAGCATGGAGTAGATTATCTCGCTGGCGCCGGCCATCCACATTTCGTGCCCCGTCTGTCCTTTGGTGGAAGTGACGGGCACGCGGTAGTCGCCAAACACCTGCGCGATGGCCTGCGCCTCGCGGGCATCGCCGATGCGGGTGGAGGTGGCATGCGCGTTGACGTAGCCTATCTCGCGGGGCAGGATGCCGCTCTGCTGCAGGCAAAGCTCCAGCGAGCGGGCTGGGCCTGCCACGTTGGGCGTGGAGATGTGGTCGCCGTTGCCCGAGAAGCCCCAGCCTACTATCTCGGCCAGGATGGGCGCGCCGCGCCGCACGGCGTGTTCGTAGCTCTCCACCACGACGGTTGCCGCTCCGCCGCCGGGCACCAGGCCGTCGCGGTCGCGGTCGAAGGGTCGGCTGGCGCGTGCGGGCTCGTCCTCGCGGACGGAGAACGACTGTATGCCGTCGAACGCCGCCACGCCATACATGTTGGCCTCCTGCGCGCCGCCGCACACCACGCAATCCTGCAGTCCGCTGCGTATGAGCAGCCAGGCCAGGCCTATGGCGTGCGAGCCCGAGGCGCAGGCGCCCGAGGCGGTGAGGTTGATGCCCTTCAGGTGGAACAGGCAGGCCAGGTTCATGGTGACTGTGGAGTTCATGGACTGGAAGATGGCGCCGCTGCCGCAGGCCGATGTGTCGTGAAATTCGCGGAACTTGTCCAGCGCGTGCATCGTGGCCTCGGCCACCGAGTCGTTGCCGTAGATGATGCCCACCTCGTGTGCGTCGATGTAGTCTTGGTCGAGCCGCGCGTGTTCAAGGGCGGCGCGTGTGGCCATGTAGGCGTATTGTGCCTCTTCGGGCATGAACTGGCGCAGGTTGCGCGAGATGTAAGGCTTCAGGTCGGGCCGGGGCACATCGGCACACAGGGCTGAGCGGAAGCCCGCCTCCTTGCGTTCGGGACTGAACACGATGCCGCTCTTGCCCTGGCGGAGCGACTGGGCCACCTCGTCGAGCGTGGTGCCCAGGCACGACCAGATGCCCATGCCGGTAATTACTACTTTTCTTTCCATAAGCTATTATTTAGCTACGGGCTGCAGAAGGGCGCGTCATCATGAATTTCAACTTCCGTTTTGCTCAGTCATCCTGAACGAAGTGAAGGATCTCTCGCTTACTTGCGCTTTTACGCTTTCAGGAGATTCTTCGCTTGCGCTCAGAATGACAGACTATACTTTAATGGAATACTCAAAAAGGTTTTGAGCGAAACCAATGATAGTCATCTTGCATTTTGGCGCACTCTTAGGCAACCGGGCAGCCTGTTTTTATTGTTATTGTCTTCTTGTTCTTTCTTATTTGTCACTTGTAACTCGTAGCTTGTGGCTCGTCACTACAGCGCTTTGCCATAGCACCGCCTCCGCTTGCCCAGCGTGGGGTTGAGGGGCTTCCACTGCGACAGCTCCTTTACGTTGCTCTCCAGCTGGGGACCCGTCTCGGCACGGGTGAAGCCCAGGCGGTTGTACACAGGGATAAGGTCGGCAAAGAACAGCGCGTTGACGCCCAGCCCCTGGTAGTCGGGGCGCACGGCTATGAGGAACAGCTCGGCCTTGTCCTCGCGCTTCCACTTCAGCGCGCGGATGAGGTGCAGCCAGCCCAGGGGCAGCATCCGTCCGCCGGCCTTGCGCAGGGCGTGCGACAGGCTGGGCATGGTGATGGCCACACCCACCAGTTCGCCCTGCTCGTTCTCCACCACGGGCAGCATCCGCCAGTCCAGCAAGGGGACGTAGCGCTTCAGGTAATCGTCAATCTGCCGGTCGGAGAGCTCGGTGTAGCCAAACAGCGGGGCATAGGCCTCGTTGAGCAGATGGAACACCCGGCGCCCGTAGCCCAGCTCCACCTCGCGGGTGGTGAGCTTGCGCACACTTAGGCCGAACATTTCCTTGGACAAGCGGGCCACTCGTTCATACTTTTCCGGCACCTCGCGGGGCACCTCTATGCTGACCTGCACCCAGTCCACCTCCTTCGTGTAGCCCAAAGCCTCGAGGTGGCGGGGGTAGTAGGGCGGGTTGTAGATGGTGACCATGGAGCCCATCTGGTCGAAGTCTTCCATCAGCATGCCCTCCTTGTCGAAGTCGAAGATGCCCATCGGCCCCTCTATCTTGTCCATGCCGTGCTCGCGCCCCCATTGCTCCACGGCCCGGAGCAGGGCGGCGGACACACGGGGGTCGTCCACAAACTCTATGAAGCCGAAGCGCACGTTGCGCGTGCCCCACTTCTCGTTGGCCCGGTGGTTGATGATGCCTGCAATGCGCCCCACAGCCCGTCCTCCCTCGTCGTAGGCCACGAAGGGCTGGATGTCCGTGAAGTCGAGCCCGGCGTTCTTCCGCGGGTCGAACGTGTCGCGGATGTCTGTCTCCAGGTCGGGCACGTAGCAGGAGTTGCCTGCATAGATGAGGCGGGGCAGGCGGACGAAATCGCGCATCTGGCGCCGGGTGGAAACTCGTTCTACTGTTACAGTTTTCATACAGGGCGCGAAGTTACAGGGTTTTTTCTTCCCTGCAACAGCCTCGCCGCCCTGCAAGGGCTCCTGGGACAGGTTTCCCGAAATAAGGGACAGCGTTGCCCCCTGTTCTTACACCCCGTTTTACGCCTTTTATGCCCTTGCATACAGCGTGTTTTGCAAATTATGCTTATCTTTGCGCCCGGTTTGGTAGCGTTGAAACGCTACCGTGCTGGCGATACTACGCCACCGCGCTGGCGTTGAAAGGCCAGGAAACCGGTGATACTACGCTACCTTTATAGATATGCTGAAACAATTTTTCTCACTTCTGGGGCGCTACATCAAGCCCTACCGCAAGTATGTGACGTGGGCCGTTATCCTCAACTTCCTGTCGCAGTGGCTCAACGTGTTCTCGTTTGCCGCCATTATCCCCATCCTCAACATCCTGTTCAAGATAGACAGCAAGGTCTATGAGTACCAGCCCATGGACTGGGGCCACCTGGACAAGGACGTGCTGGTGAACAATGCTTACTGGTGGATTGGCAACTTCATCTCCGACCACGGCCCCTTCCTCACCCTGGTGCTGATGGGTGCCATACTGATAGGCATGACGTTGCTCAAGACGGCGGGCTACTTTGCCTCGTCGGCCGTGATGGTGCCCCTGCGCACGGGCATCGTGCGCGACATCCGCATCGAGGTATATAATAAGGTATTGCGCTTGCCGCTCAGCTTCTTCTCGGAAGAGCGCAAGGGCGACATCATCGCCCGTATGAGTGCCGACGTCACGGCCGTGGAGAACTCCCTCACCAGCTCCATAGACATGCTGCTGCGCAACCCCATCGCGCTGGTCATCTACTTCTCCACGCTGTTCATGATAAGTTGGGAAATGACGCTCTTCGTCATCGTCGTCCTGCCCCTGGCAGGCTGGGTGATGGGGGTGGTGAGCCGCAAGCTGAAGCGCCAGTCGTCCACCGCCCAGGCACAGTGGGGCGACATCATGTCTCAGCTCGATGAAACGCTGGGCGGCCTGCGCATCATCAAGGCCTTCATTGCCGAGAGCAAGATGGCGGCACGCTTTGCCAAGACCAACAACGACTACCGCGACGCCATGAACGCCATGGTCATCCGCCAAAGCTCGGCCCACCCCATGAGCGAGTTTCTGGGCACGTGCGTCATCGTCATCGTGCTGTGGTTTGGCGGCTCCCTCATTCTGGGCACCGACTATGCGCCCATGGATGCCGCCACGTTCATCTTCTACATGGTCATTCTCTACAGCATAATCAATCCGCTCAAGGAGTTTGCCAAAGCCTTCTACAACGTGCCCCTCGGCCTGGCCAGCATGGACCGCATCGACATGATTCTCAAAGCCGAGAACCCCATCAAGGAGCCCGCCAATCCCCAGCCCCTCACAGCCTTCGAGCACCAGCTGGAGTTCCGCGACGTCAGCTTTAGCTACGTGGAAGGGCGCCCTGTGCTGAAGCACATCAACCTCGTCGTGCCCAAGGGCAAGACCATCGCCCTGGTAGGGCAGTCCGGCTCGGGCAAGTCCACTCTGGTCGACCTCGTGCCCCGCTACCACGACGTACAGGAGGGCGCCGTGCTCATCGACGGCAAGAACATCAAGGACGTATCCATCCGCAGCCTGCGCTCCCTCATAGGCAACGTCAACCAGGAAGCCATCCTCTTCAACGATACCTTCTACAACAACATCACCTTCGGGGTGGAAAACGCCACCATGGAGCAAGTCATCGAGGCCGCCAAGATAGCCAACGCCCACGACTTCATCATGGAGTCCGAGAAAGGCTACGACACCATGATAGGCGACCGCGGCGGACGCCTATCCGGCGGGCAGCGCCAGCGCGTCAGCATAGCCCGCGCCATCCTGAAGAACCCGCCCATCCTCATCCTCGACGAAGCCACCTCAGCCCTCGACACCGAGAGCGAGCGCCTGGTGCAGGAAGCCCTGGAGCGCCTCATGAAGTCGCGCACCACCATCGCCATTGCCCACCGCCTGAGCACCATCAAGAACGCCGACGAAATCTGCGTGCTCTACGAAGGCGAAATTGTGGAGCGCGGCACCCACGAGCAGCTCATCGCCCTCAACGGCTACTACAAGAAGCTGAACGACATGCAGAGCCTTTGAGAATGAAGAACTAAAAATGAAGAATGAAGAATTGCCATGCGGGACATCCCTGAGAATTCTTCATTCTTCATTTTTAGTTCTTCATTTACCTCACTTTTTCCTTCCGAAATCCGCCGGAATCTCTCCCCACTGCTCCGTCTCCCACTTCAGGGGCAGGGTGTAGGTGTGCTCGCGCAGCCACTTTTCGGCGCGCTCTATCAGCCGGAACAGCGGCTCGCTCTTGGCGTTGCGGGGCAGCTTGGTCTTGCACTGCTTCTGCCTCACCCACGCTATGGCGTTGCGGCTGTCGCTGTACACGGGCATGTCCAGCCCCTTCTGCTGCAGCAAGGCCAGGGCGTGCACAATGGCCAGAAACTCGCCAATGTTGTTCGTGCCATACATGGGTCCCAGGTGAAACACCTGCTGCCCGGCGGGCAGATACATGCCCCGGTATTCCATCCGCCCCGGGTTGCCGCTGCACGCCGCGTCCACCACCAGGCAACCCGTGCGCACGGCCTCGGGCAGGGGGATTTCGGCTGCCTGTCGTGCCTCCGGATTCGCGGGGCGGGCAGGGCGGCGGCCTATGTACTCGTGCGGCGGCGCGGCAAAGGCACGCTCCGCCTCCGCCCGCGTGTCGAACGACTTGAACTGCGCCCCCTCGTAGCCCTTTGTCTGCAGCTGGCAGTCCGTCCACGAGTCATAGATGCCCGGGTTGACGCCTGCCCAGACTACGTAGTATTTCTGTTTCTTCATATTCTGCTGGAAGGTCTTGCCATAAATCCTCCTTTTCATTTTTTGATTCCTTATTGCAAAGGTAGCGATTTATTTTTAACCTATCTACATTAGGTAGCTAATCATATTCAGCTTATACGTCAAATGGGAATTTATATGGCACACAGATGACACAGATTCTACGTGATGACCACAGATACATAGCGAAAAAATAAAAACTGTGTAAATCTGTCCCATCTGTTGTCATCTGTGTGCCGCCCCGCTAAATTATCATTTTCCCTTTCGGTCGGCCAAAACCTTATTTAAGAAAATATTCTTACACCCCTGCGCCATACCCGCTCCTTACCATCTCCTTACCCGGTCCTTACCTGCTCCTTTTGCGGGCTTTCGCTATGGAAAGGAAAAAGAGCGGACAAAGTAGGGCGGGGGTGAGATGGATTGGAGGAGGAAGGTAGCAGCGGATATTGACAAAATGCCTCCCCGCAGCGGCGGAATCCGGACAAATGTCGTGTCAAAAAGGCAATCATTGAAAATATGTTATTGGGAACGGATGTGTGGATGTTTTGTAATAAATGCGGTTTTTTATGGCGTTTCTGCTGCGAATTTCGTATTTTTATGGCTGGTAAATGGAAGGAAGTGATAGTTTCAGGCCTTCTGTAAAACTATGTTATACGGCATGTTTTCTGGTTTTATAGGCTCAAAGTGACACCGAAGTGTTAAAAATGAAGGCAAAGTGATATTTTTCTTTCGAAAGTGTTGCGAAATCTTATAAAACTTAAATATATTTGCCGCATCGTAATGTCTTAGACAAAAGATGTAGTTAATTTAATTAAGAGAGATTTTATGAAAAAAAGATTAATGCTGTGGCTGGTTTGCCTCTTCGCAGGGGTAAACCTCATGATGGCTCAGACGTCCACCGTGACGGGAGTGGTGACTTCCCACGAGGACGGCGAGCCGGTGGTAGGCGCCTCGGTGCTGGTAGTGGGTACCAACGTGGGTATCATGACCGACATCGACGGCAAGTTCGCAATCGCCAATGTCCCGGCCGATGCCAAGACGCTGCGCGTGTCCTTCGTGGGCATGCAGCCGCAAGAGGTGTCCATCACGCGGGGCAAGGTGATGAACATTGTGCTGCGCACCGATGCCGAGTTGCTGGACGAGGTGGTGGTGACGGCAATGGGCGTGAAGCGTTCGGAGAAGGCTTTGGGTTATTCGGCTACCTCAGTCAATTCGGAGGAACTGACCAAGGCGCGCACTACGGACATCATGTCCGGCTTGGCAGGCCAGGTGGCCGGTGTGCAGATTTCCACCACGTCCAGCGACCCGGGTGCTTCCAACTCGGTTATCATCCGTGGTATCAGCTCGCTGAGCGGCAACAACCAGCCGCTTTACGTCATCGACGGCGTGCCCATGGACAACACCAGCATGGGCTCGAGCGACGAGTTGAACTCGGGCTACGACTTTGGTAACGGTGCCAATGCCGTCAACCCCGACGACGTGGAGAACATGACCATTTTGAAAGGTGCCGCCGCAACCGCCCTCTACGGTAGCCGCGCCGCCGGTGGCGTGGTGATGATTACCACCAAGAGCGGAAAGCGAGGCCAAGGCGTAGGCGTGGAGTACAACGGCGGTGTGCAGTGGGGCAGCGTGTTGCGCTTGCCGCAGATGCAGAACGAGTTCGGTATGGGCTGGTATGGCGACAAGACCGAGTTGGAGAACGGTTCCTGGGGACCCCGCTTCGACGGCAGTATAACCACTTGGGGTAACATCTACAACAACTCGCAGAAGATTAAGCCTTACCTGCCGTATGAGGACAACGTAAAGGACTTCTTCGATACCAGTCTGCGTTACAGCAACAGCGTGTCGTTCAACGGGGCTACAGACCGCAGCGACTACTATGTCAGCTTTTCGCAGACCAGCGACGACGGTATTGTGCCGACTGACGCGGACAGCTACGACAAGTACACCTTCTCGGCACGCGGCAGCCATAAGATAAAGAACCTGACTTTCTCCAGCACGCTGAACTATGCGTACCAGAAGAACAGTTTTGCCACAACGGGACAGGGCCTCTCCATGTACAACAGTGTGATGCAGACGCCGCGCGACATCAGCCTTATCAGCATGGAAGACCAAAGCGACCCCTTCAACACGCCGGGCTATTACTATACACCTTACGGTGTGATGAATCCTTACTACATTTTGGAGAACTACCAGAATGAGTATGAGTCCGAGCGCTTTTACGGCAAGTTCCAGATGGATTATGACTTCCTGAAGTACTTCAAGTTCACTTACCGCTTTGGCTTCGACACCAGCACGGGGCAACGTAACTTTGGCGAGCCCAACCTGTATGCCATGTATTACGAAGGTACCCCGAACGGCGAGGGACAAGGCTCGGCCAGTCCTTTCGTGGGTGAAACCGGTAGCGTGAGCGAGCAGATTATCCGCCGCCGCGAAATCAACCAAGACATCATGGTGAACTTCTCCATGCCCATCAGCGACTTCCACGTTAATGCCTTGGTAGGTTTCAACGGCAATGAGCGCAAGGCTACTTCCCTGTTCTCGTCCATTACCGACCTTACCATCCCTACGTGGTTCAACCTCTCCAACTCGGCTGCCGCTCCCAGCACGTCTACCGACGAGTCGCTGCGCCGCCTGATGGGCGTCTACGGCCAGGCTGAAGTGTCTTGGCGCGATATGGCTTACGTGACGGTGAGCATGCGCAACGACTGGTCGTCCACCTTGCCCAAGGAAAACCGTTCGTTCTTCTATCCGGGCGTCACGGGCAGCTTCCTGTTCTCTGAACTGTTGCCCGAGAGTGCACGCAATGCCATCACCTTTGGTAAGGTGCGCCTGGCTTGGGGTAAGACCGGTAACGACGCTTCCCCCTACATGGTGAACCCCGTTTATGCGCAGGCAGGCGCCACGGGCTATTGGGGCGACTTCAACTTCCCCTTCCTGTCCAAGGGATACAATGCCTACACGTTGAGCAACATTTTGGGTAGCAACACGCTGAGCCCCGAGATGACCACTGAGTATGAGTTCGGTTTGAACATGGCCTTCCTGCACAACCGCATTTCGTTTGACGTGGCCTACTATAACCGTTCTACCGACAAGCAAATTTACTCCTTGAACATGGACCCCGCCTCCGGCTATACGTACCAGAACGCTAACCTCGGCGAGGTAGAGAACAAGGGTGTGGAATTGTTGGTGAACTTGACCCCCGTGCAATACAAGGACTTTCGTTGGGACATCAGCTGGAACTTCACCAAGAACTGGAGCAAGGTAGTCAGCTTGCCCGATGAAATGGGCGGCGAAGCTCTTATCTATGGTTTGAGCGGCGGTATCGGCTTGTATGCCGTAGAGGGCGAGCCGGTCGGCGTGTTCAAGGCCGAAGTGCCGCAATACTCTCCCGACGGCAAGCTTGTGGTCAATTCCTCTACCGGTCTGCCGGTGGCTGCTGCCGGCCAGCAGATTGTGGGCGACATGAACTATGACTACACCATGGGTCTTTCGACCACGTTGAGTTGGAAAGGCCTCTCGCTGGGCGTGGACTTCGACATCCGCCACGGTGGCTTGATGTATTCGCGCACCAAGAACATTGCCTACTTCACCGGTAATGCCATACAGACGGCCTACAACGACCGCAACCCGTTCATTATCCCGAACTCTGTAAACGCAGTGACGGGCAGCGACGGCACGGTGACCTATGTGGAGAACACCACTCCGCTGGACGCTACCAACATTTACAGCTATTGGGAAGCCGGTGGCAGCGACATGGGTAGCAGCGACCTGATTACCAAGTCGTATGTAAAGCTGCGTTCACTGTCGCTGAGTTGGGACTTGCCCAAGAAGTGGCTCAGCAAGACTTTCCTGCAGGGTGTGCGCGTGTCGGTCTACGGCAACAACCTCTTCTTGTGGACGCCCTCGGGCAACACGTTTGTTGACCCTGAGCTGACCAGCTTCGGTAACGACTTGGCAGGTAACTACGGCGAATGGTCGGCCAACCCGAGTTCGCGCCGCTATGGTTTCAATGTTTCTGTTAAATTCTAAATCAACCGACTTATATGAAAAAGAATCTATTATATCTCTTTGCCGCTTCGTTGCTGACGGTCACTGCTTGCGACCTGGACATCAATGATGACCCCAGTTATCCGGAGAGCGGCACCATCACGGCAGACTTGATGTTCCCCTCCGTGCAGAACTACATCGCTACCGTTTCGTGCGACAACATGTTCAACTACGCCGGGTTCTTCTGCCAGTATTTCGAGCAAATGCCTGAGACAAACCAGTTCAATGATTATTGCGAGCAGACCATCACTGAATCCTCTCAGGTAATAGACCGTGCTTACAGTGCCTTGTATGCCGGCGCGCTGACCGACATTGAGGACCTCCGCACCAAGACGGACAACACGGCAGACCTGTTGGCGCTGGCCGCCATGCGCACCTTTGCCTTCCAGCTGCTGGTGGACAACATGAGCGAGTGCCCCTATACCGAGGCCTTACAGGGAAGCGCTAACGCCCAGCCTGCCTGGGACGACGGGCAGACGGTGTACAACGGCGTGCTGGCCGAAGTGGAAGCCGCATTGGCAGCCTACGAGGCCAACCCGGAACTGATGACGGTGACCGACATGATGTTTGACGGCGATATGGACCAATGGGTGGGCTATGTCAATGCCCTGCGCCTGCGTATGTACATGCGCATGTATGATGCTGACAACAGCGTGCGCGACAAGATTGTGGCTTTGGTGAACGAAAACAACTTCTTCACGGGCGATGCCATGCTGGACATCTACAGCGATGCTACCGATAATCGTAGTCCCTTCTACGGCAGTTACTATGCCTTGGGTACGGGTAACCACGTAGCCGCTTACCCCATCATCTCCTACATGCAGTTCACCAACGACCCCCGCATTGCTTATGCTTTCAATGTGACTGTCAATTCGGGCGAATACATGGGACAATTCCCCGGTGCTAAGGCCGACATGAAAACTTGGGGTTTGGGTGCCAACGATGATTGGAAGAACAATGACGTAAGTGCCGTGAATTATTCGTTGTACAATGGCACGGGTGCCAGCCGTCCGGCTTACCTTTACACACAGGCTGCGTTGCAGTTCCTTATTGCTGAGGCGAAGATGCGCTTCATGAACGATGAGGCCGGTGCCAAGGCGGCTTACGAGGCTGCCATTACAGCCGACTTCGAGGCTCGCGGCATGGCGGGGCAGGAGGTAGACTTCCTGAGCGGTGCCAACGTAAACTGGGACAATGCTGCGGACAAGTTGCACCTTATCTACATGCAACGTTGGGCCACGTTGTTCTACATGGACAACATGGAGGCATGGTCGGAAATGCGCCGTACAGATGTGCCCGAACTCTCTGCTGCCAATGGTTATGACATCAGTCAAAATACCAGCATTTACACGCCGGGCGACTTGATAGAGCCTTACCGCAACGGTCTGGAGGCAGGCGGCTTGCTGAAGCGCATGTTCTACCCGCAGTCGGCACGCAACCTGAACCCCAACACACCGCCTATGAAGACGGGCAGCGAACCGGTATGGTGGGATGTGAACTAAGAAAACAGGTTTAATAACTGAAAAATAATTTCGCATTATGAAGAAAGCAATATACAAATTGATGGGGTGTTTCATCGCCCTGCTGGCTGTGACGCTGACGGCTTGCGAGGACGAGACATCGCAGGACATTTCGACCATCACCTACTACATTAATTTTGAGTTGGAGGGCGATGAAACGATGTACCTCCCGGTAGGTACGGCTTATGTGGAACCCGGCTTCACGGCCATGGAGGGCGACCAGGACGTTACGTCCAGTGTCGTGACGAGCGGCTCGGTGGACGGCAACACGGTAGGGCTTTACACCATTACCTATTCTGCTGTCAACCAAGACGGATTCAGTAGTTCTACTTCGCGCACGGTCATTGTGTACGACCCTACTGTAACGACGGATATCTCCGGCACGTATAGAGCTGCCGATGGGTGCTATCGCTATTGGATTGAAGATGCATCGGTTTCCGCATTCAGCGGCTTTACGGTAACTTTGACGCAATTGGCACCGGGATTTTATACTATCTCCGATTACATGGGTGGATATTATGACCAAGGAGTAGGCTATGGCGCTGCTTATGCCATGACAGGCTACTTGAAGCAGAATGCGGACAATACGCTTGAGGCAGTGAGCGGAACTGTAGCAGGTTGGGGCGATTCCTATGATTCATTCGATAATGGCGTGTACGACCCTGCCACAGGCACCATTTCTTACGAATTGGCTTATGCTCAATCTATGATATTCTATATTACATTAACGAAATAAGAGTAGCACACTATGAAGAAATATTTTTTACTGATAGCAATAGCCATTGCCACCGGCTTTACTTCCTGCGATGTCTATACGGACGAAGAAGCGGGCGGCACGTCGGTGGAGAAAATGGCAGGTACGTGGACCGTGACTTTTGAACAGAGCTACGCCGAATACCAATATCTGATAGAAGGTACGGGTGCTGACCCTCAACTTACCTCCATGACCCCCGAACAGCTTGACCAGCAGGAATGGGTGGATGCTTACGGAGTAGGCAAGGTTACGGTGATGACCTCGAACACGGCAGCCAATGTAGACACGGAAATGTGGTTTGTGGACAACAGCTTCTGGGGTACACAGGTAAGATGTTCGGTAGATTACCCTAACCGTACATTTGAGTGCACAGACCAAACGCCGTTGAATTATGATGGCGACTGCATCGTAAATATTATTGGCGGTAAAGTGTTGGAAGGCGCGGCTACTACGCCGCGCGGCATGGCTGCCGACAGTATTGTGGCCTACATCAGCTACACCGATGACCAGTATGGCTTCACTTACATGAAAATGTCCGGTTACCGGTATACCGGTTTCCCCGAAGACCGTTGACAGGCAAAAAACTTCCCCGCAGAAGCGTCTGCGGGGAGGCTTATCTCTCTTGCCGGATACACAGCCCGGCAGGTTTGACTTTACTTTAATTGTTTCTTTGCTTTGCTGAAGAAACACAGTGTGCGGCATCCTCGTGAGAAGGTGCCGCACACTTGCTTCTTGTCGCCATAAGGGGGATTGGCTGAGTGCTTAAATCATGTGGTTGGCTTTAAGCCATTGCTTGCCTCTCGGGGTGAGGCACCATAATAGAAAGATTACGCAAGGTAATCCGATTGCGGACATTACAAAAATAGCATCCATTATTTCCTTTCCTCCTTTTTGTTGCTTAACACTAAACCGCTCAATAATGTGGCACAGGCTACCAAAAGGCCAAGTGCATAGATTAGAAACCGGTTCTCATTTAAATCTTTAAATAAAGAGGCGATAACTACACCTGTTAATACATACTTGGATACATCAATGAGGTATCCACCTAATTTCTCTTTCCACATGCTGCAAAGATAAGGTTTTATATTAAGTATGCGTACAGGATGAATGATATTTTTGGGAAGCTTTGGCTTTACTCTACGCTGACAGCAGTGCCGCTGGCGGTCACCATCAGCATGGAGCCGTTCACTGTCTCATAGTCCAGGTCGACGCCCACCACGGCATTGGCGCCCAGGGCGGCGGCTTGTTCCTGCATTTCGCGCAGGGCAGTTTCCTTGCCTTTGCGCAGCACTTCTTCGTAGGCGCCGCTGCGCCCGCCCACAATGTCGCGGATGCTGGCAAAAAGGTCGCGGAACACATTGGCGCCGATAATGGTTTCGCCCGACACGATGCCGTAGTAGCGGGTGATGCGTGCGCCTTCAATAATAGGGGTTGTAGTTACTAACATGGTTTTTCTTGTTTTTTTAGAGTTATTACATGCTATTAGTCGCACGGCAAGGGCGAAAAGTTGCACGCATGTCGTTTTTCTTTCCTTAACCGCACCGGCGAAAGCAATAATTTGCTTACTTTGCACTAACTAACGTGACATTGACTTATGGCTAAGAAGAAAGAAAAACGGGAGAAGAAAGCAGGCAAGCGCATGAAGAAGAAAGAACTTGTGAAGGCGTTGCTCGACTTTTTCCACGTAAACCAAAACGAAACGTTGCCGCTGAAGTACATCTTCGAGCGGCTGAAGCTCACTACCCACCCGCAGAAGATGCTGTGCATGGACGTGCTGGACGAGCTGAAGGTGGACGACTACATCTGCGAGACCGATAAGCATAAATACCGCCTCAACAACCACGGCGTGGAGATGACGGGCACTTTCCAGCGCAAAAGTAACGGCAAGAACTCGTTTATCCCCGACGGGGGAGGAGACCCCATCTTCATTGCCGAACGCAACTCGGCACACGCCATGGCGGGCGACCGGGTGAAGATAGCCTTCTACGCCAAGCGGCACGGGCGCACCGCCGAGGGCGAGGTGATAGAAATACTGAAGCGTGCCAACGACACCTTTGTGGGCACGCTGGAGGTGACCAAAGGCTATGCCTTCCTGGTGACGGAGAACCGCACCCTGGCCAACGACATCTTTATCCCCAAAGACAAGCTGAAAGGCGGCAAGACGGGCGACAAGGCCGTGGTGAAGGTAGTGGAGTGGCCGGACAAGGCAAAGAACCCCATAGGGCAGGTGATAGACATACTGGGCCGCGCGGGCGAGAACAACACCGAGATGCACGCCATACTGGCAGAATTCGGGCTGCCCTACACCTATCCGAAGAACGTGGAGGATGCTGCCGACCGCATTCCCGCCGAAATACCTGCCGAAGAGATAGCCCGCCGGGAGGACTTTCGCCCCGTCACTACCTTTACCATCGACCCCAAGGATGCCAAGGACTTTGACGACGCCATTTCCATCCGCCGCCTGCCCGACGGGCTGTGGGAGGTAGGCGTGCACATTGCCGACGTGACCTACTACGTAAAGGAGGGCACCGTCATCGACAAGGAGGCCGAGAAGCGCGCCACCTCTGTCTACCTGGTAGACCGCACCATCCCCATGCTGCCCGAACGCCTGTGCAACTTTCTCTGCTCCCTGCGTCCCAATGAGGAGAAGCTGGCCTATAGCGTCATCTTCCGCATGGACGACCAGGCTGTGGTGAAAGACTCGCGCGTGGTGCACACCATCATTGAGAGCGACCGCCGCTTTACCTACGAGGAGGCGCAACAAGTGATAGAGACGGGGCAGGGCGACTTCAAGGACGAATTGCTGCAGCTGGACAAGCTGGCCAAGGTGCTGCGCGAACGGCGCTTCCAGGCGGGGGCCATCAACTTTGACCGCTATGAGGTGAAGTTCGAGCTGGACGACAAGGGAAAGCCCGTCAGCGTGTACTTCAAGGTGGCCAAGGACGCCAACAAGCTGGTGGAGGAGTTCATGCTGCTGGCCAACCGCACCGTGGCCGAAAAGATAGGCCGCGTGCCCGAAGGCAAAAAGGCCAAGGTGTTCCCTTACCGCATACACGACTTGCCCGACCCCGAGAAACTGGACAACCTGGCCCAATTCATCGCCCGCTTTGGCTACAAGCTGCGCACGTCGGGCACGAAGGCCGATGTTTCCAAGTCCATCAACCACCTGCTGGACGACATCCAGGGCAAGAAGGAGGAGAACCTCATAGAGACCGTATCCATCCGCGCCATGCAGAAGGCACGCTACTCCACGCACAACATCGGGCACTACGGCCTGGCCTTCGACTACTACACGCACTTCACTTCACCCATCCGCCGCTATCCCGACATGATGGTGCACCGCCTGCTCACCCGCTATCTGGACGAGCACAAGCGCACCGTAAGCGAAAACAAGTATGAAGCCCTGTGCGAGCACAGCAGCGCCATGGAGCAGTTGGCTGCCAACGCCGAGCGGGCATCGGTGAAGTACAAGCAGGTGGAGTTCATGCAGGAACACGTGGGGCAGACGTACGACGGCGTCATCTCGGGCGTCACGGAGTGGGGCCTGTATGTGGAGCTGAACGAGAACAAGTGCGAAGGCATGATTCCCATCCGCGACCTGGACGACGACTACTACGAGTTCGACGAAAAGAACTACTGCCTGCGCGGCCGTCGCAAGAAGCGTGTGTACAGCCTGGGCGATGCCATCGCCATCCGCGTGGCACGCGCCAACCTGGAGAAGAAGCAGCTGGACTTTGCGTTGGCGGAATAACCTTTTACAGCAGAAAGAAGGCCGTGGCAAGCGCTCCGGCAAGCGTAGTATCGCCAGCATGGTAGTGTAGTATCGCTACCGTGCTGGCGATACTACGTTACCGGGCCGGTGCTTTAATGCTGCCGCGCGGGGGGCGGATGGCGCGGAAAAAACGCCTCAAAGGTTTCACTATTCGTGCGCAAGTCGTAGGTTTTCTGCCAAATACTTGCTAACTTTGCAAACTGTAACACAAGGATATCGCGAATGAGTCCCTCCAACTTTACCCACATCTTGATACAGGCAGTCGACGAGCTCTCGGAAAGCGAGTCTTACAAAGGGCTGTTCCACCAGCACACGGACGGCAACCCGCTGCCTTCGGCCAAGGCGCTGCGCGACATTGTAGAACTGGCGCGCGCCATTATCTTTCCCGGTTACTTCGGAAACTCTACGGTAAACAGCCACACGGTGAAGTACCACACGGGCGTCAACGTGGAGCGGCTGTACGACCTGCTGACGCAGCAGGTGCTGGCCGGGCTGTGCTTTGGCGACGATTGCGGGTGCGACGGCACTCTACGCGAAGAAGCCGCCTTGCTTGCCGCCCGCTTCGTGGGCAGTCTGCCCGACATGCGGCGCGTGCTTGCCACCGACGTGGAGGCTGCCTACAACGGCGACCCGGCCGCCCACTCCTTCGGCGAGGTCATCTGCTGCTACCCGGCCATACGGGCCATCAGCAACTACCGCATTGCCCACGAACTGTTGCGGCTGGGTGTGCCCCTCATTCCGCGCATCATCACCGAGATGGCCCACAGCGAGACGGGCATCGACATCCACCCGGGCGCCAAGATAGGCAGCTACTTCACCATAGATCACGGCACGGGTGTAGTCATCGGCGAGACGTGCATCATAGGCAACAACGTGAAGCTGTATCAGGGCGTCACCCTGGGAGCCAAGAGCTTTCCGCTCGACGCCGAGGGCAAGCCCATCAAGGGCATACCTCGCCACCCCATTCTGGAGGACGACGTGATAGTCTACAGCAACGCCACCATCCTGGGGCGCATCACCGTGGGGCGCGGCGCCGTGGTGGGCGGCAACATCTGGGTGACGAAGGACGTGCCCCCCGGTGCCAAGATAGTGCAGGGCGGGCGCAGGGAAGTGCCCGGGCAGCAACCATAGAGAGATATATCGAAGTAACACTATTATTTAATACAGTCAGCTATTACACATATACATGAGCGAACAATCCTCTTTTGAAATGATTGCCAAGACCTTCCAGGGGCTGGAAGAAGTATTGGCGCAAGAGCTTACCGCACTGGGAGCCGACGACATCCAGATAGGACGCCGCATGGTGTCATTCACCGGCGATAAGGAGATGCTGTATCGCGCCAACTTCAGCCTGCGCACGGCCATCCGCGTGTTGAAACCCATCAAGCACTTCACGGCACAGGATGCCGACGAGGTGTACGAAGCCGTCAAGGCCATACGGTGGGAGGACTACCTGGACTGCTCCCGGTCGTTTGCCGTAGATGCCGTGGTGTTCAGCGAAGAATTCCGCCACAGCAAGTTCGTGTCTTACCGGGTGAAAGATGCCATTGCCGACTACTTCCGCGAAAAGACGGGTAAGCGGCCCAGCGTGCGCCTCAACAATCCCGACGTGCTGCTTAACATCCACATTGCGCAGACCGACTGCACCTTGTCGCTCGATAGCAGCGGCGAGTCGCTGCACCGCCGGGGCTACCGCCAGGAAGCCGTGGAAGCGCCGCTCAACGAGGTGCTGGCCGCCGGCATGATTCTGCTGACGGGCTGGCACGGCGAGTGCGACCTGATAGACCCCATGTGCGGCTCGGGCACCATCCCCATCGAGGCGGCGCTCATTGCTCGGAACATTGCCCCGGGCGTATTCCGCCAGGGCTATGCCTTCGAGAAGTGGAACGACTTCGACGCTGACCTCTTCGAGACCGTCTACAACGACGACAGCCAGGAGCGGGAGTTCACCCACAAGATATACGGCTACGACAACAGTCCGCGTGCCAACGCCATAGCCACGCGCAACGTCAAGGCGGCAGGTGTCACCAAGGACGTGGTGCTGAAGCTGCAGCCTTTCCAGCAGTTCGAGCAACCCCGGGAGCAGTCCGTCATCATCACCAACCCGCCCTACGGCGAGCGCATCTCTACCGACGACCTGCTGGGGCTGTATGCCATGATAGGCGAGCGGCTGAAGCATGCCTTCGTGGGCAACACGGCCTGGATATTGTCTTACCGCGACGAGTGCTTCGACCAGATAGGCCTCAAGGCCAGTCGGCGGATACCTTTGTACAACGGCGCGCTGGAGTGCGAGTTCCGCGAGTATGAGATGTTCAAGGGGAAATACAAAGAGTTCCGCGAGGACGGTGAAACGCTCGACAAGCCGGAGTGGAAACCCACCCGCCGGGACGACCGCCGCCCCCGTAGGGATGATGATAATCGTGGCCGCCGGGACGATGACCGCCGCCCGCGCCGGGAATTCCGCGAAGACTCCAAGCCCTTCCGCGGCCGCCGCTTCGACTCCGACGAGCGTCGCCCGCGCTACAAAGACGAGCGTCCGGGGCGTGGCAACGAGCGCCGCCGCGAGGAGTCTTATCCCGAACGCAAACGGCGCGAGGCACGCGAGCGGGAAGAACAACGGAAGGGAGAATAAACAGCCGGTGTGATGGACGAACTGACCATAATAGAGAACAAGATATATGAAATCAGAGGCCAGCGCGTGATGCTGGACTTTGACTTGGCGGAGATGTATGGGATAGAGACTAAAAATCTCAATAAAGCAGTAAAAAGAAACATTGAGCGTTTTCCTTCCGACTTCATGTTTCAGTTAACAAATACTGAAGCTAAAGTGCTGATAAACAATTTGAGGTTCCAAAATGGAACCTCAAATATGGGTGGTACGCGTTACGCCCCATACGCCTTCACCGAGCAAGGAGTAGCCATGCTCTCCGGCGTGCTGAGGAGCCCGCAAGCCATTGAGGTGAACATCAACATCATGCGGGCTTTCGTCCGTATGCGGCAATATCTGCTGACACATGCGCCGAAGCAGGAATTGGACGAACTGAGGCAGCGCATCGAGTATCTGGAAGAAGACATCTCGTCGGACAGAGACAGCTATGAGAAGCAATTCGATGAACTGTTTTCTGCCTTCGCCAAGCTGAGCGCAGCCATACAAGTGCGCCAGACGCCGCTGAACCGCACAGTGGTGGAAGGCTTCAAGATAAAAGACAATAACGACAAGAACGTGTAAAGATATGATAAAGAAACTGACCCGCGGCCTGCTCGCCACCATCGTGGCCACCGCCGCCCTATACCCGACAAACGTCATGGCACAAGACCAGCAAACCCTGCAAATGCCTACCCTGGAAGACCTTATCCCCGGAGGCGAAACCTACCGCTTCACCGAGAGCCTCTACGGCCTGCAGTGGTGGGGCGACCGGTGCATCAAGCCGGAGATAGACTCCCTCTTTGCCGTCAACCCCAAGAACGGGCGGGAGACGCTGCTCACCACCCGCGCCAAGGTGAACGAAGTGCTGCGTTCGCTCATCACCCCTACCGACAGCCAGGCGCAGGGCAGGGACGAAGTGATGCACTTCTACAACACCGAATTCCCTTGGCCGGACAAACCCTACATGCTCATCAAAGGCGCAAAGCGGTACATCGTCTACGACTTCGAGAAGAACGAGTTTGTGATTGCCTATCCGCAGGCCGCAAAGGCCGGAGGCACCAACGTAGACTTCACGCCGGAGGGCGGCCACATAGCCTACACCGTGGGCAACAACCTCTACGTGGACAACCGCCAAGTGACGGACGAGCCCGAAGGCATCGTCTGCGGACAATCGGTGCACCGCAACGAGTTTGGCATCACCAAGGGTACGTTCTGGAGTCCACGGGGCACGCTGCTGGCCTTCTACCGCATGGATGAGAGCATGGTGACGGAGTATCCGCTGGTGGACATCACCCAGCGCATCGGCACGGTGGAGAACATCCGCTACCCCATGGCGGGCATGACGAGCCACAAGGTGCAGGTGGGCATCTACAACCCCACGACGGGCAATACGCTTTACCTGGAGACCGGCGACCCCACCGACCGCTACTTCACCAACATCGCCTGGGCGCCGGACGAGCGGAGCCTCTACCTCATCGAGCTGAACCGCGACCAGAACCACTCCAAGCTCTGCCAATACGACGCCACGTCGGGCAAGCTGATGGGCGTGCTCTACGAGGAGACGCACCCCAAGTACGTGGAGCCGCAACAGCCCATCGTGTTCCTGCCGTGGGACGACACGCAGTTCATCTACCAGAGCCAACGCGACGGCTACAACCACCTTTACCTGATGTCGGTAGACAACCCATCGCCCCGCCAACTCACCCAAGGCTCCTGGCTGGTGCAAAGCATCCTGGGCTTCAACGCCAAGAAGAAGGAAGTCATCATCGCCGCCACCAAGGAGTCGTCCCTGCAGAGCAATATATATAAGGTAAGGATAAAGGACGGCCGCCTGACGCCGCTGGACAACGGCCAGGGCGTGCACTCTGCCCAGCTCTCCGCCTCGGGCACGTATGTGATAGACAACTGGTCGAGCCCCCAAGTGCCGCGCAACATCGGCATCGTCTCCACGGCCAACGGCAAGGAGACGGCCCGCCTGCTCACCGCCGCCGACCCCTTCCGCGGCCTGGTGATGCCCACCGTGGAGACCGGCACGCTGAAGGCCGCCGACGGCAAGACCGACCTGTACTGGCGCATGCTGAAGCCCGCGGACTTCGACCCGGCGAAGAAATACCCCGTCATCGTCTACGTCTACGGCGGGCCGCACGCGCAAATGATTAATGCCAACTGGATGTACGCCGCCCGCGGCTGGGACCTCTACATGGCCAACCGGGGCTACATCCTCTTCACCCTCGACAACCGGGGCAGCGCCAACCGCGGCCTGGAGTTTGAGAACTGCACCTTCCGCCACCTGGGCATCGAGGAGGGCAAAGACCAGGTGAAGGGCATCGAATACCTCAAGAGCCTGCCCTACGTGGACGCCTCGCGCATCGGCGTGCACGGCTGGAGCTTTGGCGGGCACATGACCACGGCACTGATGCTGCGCTACCCCGACGTGTTTAAGGTGGGCGTGGCCGGAGGGCCCGTCATCGACTGGCAGTTCTACGAAGTGATGTACGGCGAGCGCTACATGGACACGCCGCAGCAGAACCCCGAGGGCTACCGGGAGTGCAACCTGCGCAACCTGGCCCCGAGGCTGAAGGGACACCTGCTCCTCATCCACGACGACCACGACCGCACCTGCGTGCCGCAGCACACGCTGTCCTTCCTCAAAGCCTGCGTGGACGCCCGCACCTATCCCGACCTCTTCATCTACCCCACGCACGACCACAACGTGCTGGGCCGCGACCGCGTGCATCTGCACGAGAAGATTACGCGCTACTTCGAGGACTACTTGTAGGAATGAAGAATGAAGAACGAAGAATGAAGAATTAAAAAAGAAGCCGCCTGCCTCGTGTGCATCGCAAGCACGCAGGGCAGGCGGAATCATATATGCCGGGATGCGGAAGCTTAGGCCGGCACCCCGTTTTCGTAAAGGTATTCCGGAGCAATATCCGCACCGTTGGCCCAAAAGATAGTGTCTTGCAGGCCGAATTGGACGAACTGGCGCTTGTCCCGCAACTCCTCGAAAGCCGGGTATTGCAACAGGGACGACAAGTCTACTTTCTTCCTCACTCCGTCGCTGAAGGTGCAAAGCAGGGTATAGTCGCCCAAATATTCCACATCGGTAATAGTCAGTAACATAAGTGCTTCTCCTCTTTTTTATCGTTTTACTTTCTCTATCTTTTCTCCGCGCTGTGCCTTGCCCCAGATTTCCATCAGTTCGGCCTCATGCTCGTCTATGAACTGATTGATGATTTGAATGACTTTCGACTTGGCCCGGCCCTCTACGATGCGGTCTTTCAGCGTGATGGTGAAGTCGCCGCTTCCGCTGCGCACATGAATGTGCGGCGGGTTGTGGTCGAAAGCATAGATATATATCAGCAGGCCTTGGATGACAAATATTGATCCCATGTTCTGTTTCTAAAGTTCTTGTACCGTGTGCAAAGTTAGCACTTTTCCCCGGAAACGGGCGGGGAAGGGTGCTTTTTTATACAACGAAGGGGTGAAGCCCCTGTCCGGTCGCTTCACCCCCCATTCTTCATTCTTCGTTCTTCATTCTTCATTAAGAAGCTTTACCCCAGCTGGTGGTCCCCGTCGTCCTCGCCGGTGCCGGTGCCGGGCGTAGTGGGCGTGCCGCCCTGGCCGGTGGCCTGGTAGAAGTCGGCGCGGGTGGCGTAGCTGATGCCGTCCTTGCTGACGCCGCCGTCTTCAAACTCGATGTTCTGGCGGATGCGGTCGCGCAGCTCCTTGGAGGGCATGAACACGGGGCGGATGTCGTAAATCATCTCTTTCGCGTTGAAGTCCTGCACCGTGTCGGCCCCCTTGCTCTTGAAGGTGATGCGGAAGTAGCCCAGCCCGGGCAGTGTGACGGTGTGGCCCTGCAGCAGCTGCTGGGGGATGAAGTCGGCCAGCAGGTCGAGCGCGGCCTCCAGCTCGATGGGTGCCAGCGTGGTGTTCTTGGTGGCGGCCCGGGTCATGGCCTTGCCGCTGAGCGGGGTCTCGCTCTGCGTGGTGCCATACCATTTCTTGGGGGCCGACTTGTCCCTCGGGTCAGTGCTTTTCTCTACCATTTTACATTTAAATCCCATAATGTACCTCCTTTTTTAAATTGTGAATAAAAAGATGTTGTTCTCATTGTTGTGTTATATTTCTGTATTTCAGATGATTATCTTTCTGCTTGGCTGAGGCCGGAACTCGACCTTGGCGGAGGGCTTTCCTCGACCATGGTGGAGACGGCATCGCGACCATGGTGGAGACGGCGTCACGACCATGGTCGAGGAGAGGTTGCGACCATGGTCGAGTTTTTGCCTCCCTTAGGGGCGAGGTCGTTCCGTGCCTTCGCCCTGGTCGTTGTAGTCCACAATGCCGTCCTTGGTGCTGGTCCCTGTGTCCCAGTCGTAGGTGTACTTGTAGACGGTGCTGCTCTTGATGTCGCCCTGGATGAGGCTGCTTCCTTGATTCAACTGCCCCGTTACTCCCAGGCCGATGTAGTCGGGATTACGCGGTGATGTACAATATCCCCGATAGGCATGGATTTCTGAGTTGTGGATGACAATCTCAGGCAGCGTGCTGAATGAGCCGATGGCAGGAGCGGCAGAAGATGGCAATCCATAACCACGGGCGCGCACGACGGCATCGGTGATGGTGATGGTGCCGCAACTGCCCTCCTCCATGCTACCGATGCCCGGCGCGCTGGAGTAGAGATAACCGCCAGTGGCTTCTACGGTGATGCCTGTGATGGTGATGTCGCCGCAAGGGGTCGAGGCAAAACTGCCGATGCCGGCGCCGTTCTGGGCCGTTATGTTCAGCACATTGTCCGGACCATCGCCTGTGAGGGTAATGCTGCTGCCGGATGCCACATAAATGCCAGCAAATTCACTTGCAGCGTCCTTCCTATTAGCAGATACAGAGTTCTCGCCTACTATTCGAAGGGTAGGAGTGGCCCCGTCGGTGATGCTGATGGCATTGGCATCGGTCATCGTGATGTTGGCTTCCTCCAGCACCACGGTGATGTCTTCTTTGCCGCTGATGGTGATGCCTTGGGTGTAGGTGCCCTGCATGATGTATGTGCCTGCCTCGGTGAGGGTCTGCCCGCCTTTTACTACGGGGATTTCCAGCACCCGCGATGCCGTCTGCTTGCTGCCGTCGGTGCGGATGAGGGACACGTCGAGCAGGGCTTTGCCCGCCGTGGCGGGGGCGGTGACGGTGATGGTGATGCCGTCGTCGTCCGTCCGCTGCAGGGCTGCGCTCCACTCGTCGGGGGTGGTGCGGGTCAGCACGGCGTCATTGCCCAGGGGGGTGACGGTGGCCGTGATGTTGGCATAGTCTGCATCGGCACTCAGCTGGAGGTAGAGGGTGGTCTGGCCGCCCGGGGTGACGGGCACCATTTCGTTGCCGGAGGGGGTGCCGGCCGTGTGTTCCGCTTCGGTCAGTATCCGGAGGGGTTGGTAGGCGGGGACTTTTATAGTGGGGTTGTTGGTGTCGTCTTCGTCCTTGTCGGCCAGGGTGAAGATGTAGTGCGTGCCGTCGGCGGACAGCTCGGGGGCGGAGGCGAAGAATGAGTCGCCGGGCTGGCCGTCAGCCCCTGCAGGTCCTGTCGGTCCTGTTGGTCCTGTCGGTCCTTGGGGACCTGTCGGCCCACGGTCGCCATCCTCGCCATCTTCGCCGCTGATGCGGTACCACGTCTCGCCGCTGTCCACGCTGAGGTACCAGGCATCGGGCTGCTTTGTGCCGTTATCGGTGATGATGGTGCCCTCCGTAATGCTGCTGCCCAGGCTGATTTGGGGGGTGGGGGCGTCTTGCCCATCTACGCCGTCCTGCCCGTCTTCGCCATCGGCTCCGGGCTGTCCGTCCTGTCCGTCTTGGCCGGGCTTGCCATCGGTGCCGTCTTGCCCGTCGAGGCCGTTGGCACGGACGGGGTTGCCTTGCGGGTCGAGCAGCAGCTGGCCGTCCAGCGTCCAGTACCAGTTGCCGTCGGCCTCTTGGGTCAGGCCTATCTGCGGGGTGTAGCCGTCGGCGCCGGCATCGCCCTTCTCGCCTTGTTCTCCTTTGTCGCCCTGTTCTCCCTTGTCGCCTTGTTCACCTTTGTCCCCCTTGTCGCCTTTCTCTCCGTGGTAGATGGTGATGGGGTCGCTGTGCAGGAAGCTGATGGTGTAGCCCACCTCTCGGCCACCCTCCATGAGCGGGGTGATGGCGGTGATGCAGTCGGTGGTGTTGAGCAGTTGCTGTATGGCGGCGATGTTGTGGTTGGTTTCCTCCTGCCACTGTTCGAGGGCGGCGAGGCGCTCCTCATGGTTGTTCACCGCGTCCCACAGGGCGGTGTCGTCGTAGTCGTCCTGGCAAGAGGTGAGTGCCGTGCCTGCCAAGAGGAAGCAGGTTGCCAGGAGTGAATAGTTAAACTTGGTTAAACGGGGGGGGTAAATCGGTATACCCCTGTTGGTAGTTTCATGTGGGTTGATGTTTTTGGGGTTAGTAATATAGTTATATCTTCTTTATCAAGGAATCGGGATCTTGCCGACAGTCCCATACGGCATGTACAACGATATCTTTTCCTTCTATCGTGTAGACTAATTTATAACGTTTGTTCGCTACCAGCGAGCGGTAGGCTTCGGGACGATGTGCCAACCGTTGTTCCTGTGCACCGGCTTTGGGAAAAGTGAGCAGCACTTCCGCCTCGTCAATAAGCTGGTTGTAAAGCCTTACGGCATACCCTGCATTTACTGGCAGCCAATATCGGTACAGGGCTTCCAGGTCATCTTGCGCTTGAATGGTCCAGACTATTCGCATACGGTATGGCGTTTGCGGAGTTCATCGCTGGTGCAATAATGTCCCTGGCGGTAGCTCTGCATGGATTGTGACAGGCGCCGCTCCAGTTGTTCCACGGTGTACTGGCAGGGTGCTTTCCGGCTTTCTTCGTTTTCATATACGTTCAGTCTGTCTTGTAGCCATCGGCGGTCACTTGCGGGGAGCGCAAGTATCTGGCTCCACAGGTCTTGTACGGATAGGGTTGCGTTCATTATCGGTTCCTCCTATAGGTTATTCTGCTGCAAATATAGAGGTTTACGCATGAAAGTCAAAGGGAGGCAGCGGATTATTAGGCAAAAGAGCGTATCTTTGTGCGCGAGAATAAGGAACACTATAGGAAACAAATCCATAACGAGATAGAATGATGCAACCCAACGAATCCGATAAGACTAAAGATAAGAACGTAGCCGACAACGAGCTGGTGCGCCGCCTGACGGAGGAGAAGTACAAGTATGGCTTCACCACCGACGTGCACACCGACATCATAGACCGCGGCCTCACCGAGGACACCGTGCGCCTCATCTCCCGCAAGAAGGGCGAGCCGGAGTGGCTCCTGGAATTCCGCCTCAAGGCCTACCGCCACTGGCTGACCATGGAGATGCCCACGTGGGCCCACCTCCGCATCCCCGAGATAGACTACCAGGCCATCTCCTACTACGCCGACCCCACGGCGCAGAAGAAGGACGCGCCCAAGTCGATGGACGACGTAGACCCCGAACTCATCAAGACCTTCAACAAGCTGGGCATCCCCCTGGAAGAGCAGATGGCACTGAGCGGCATGGCCGTGGACGCCGTGATGGACTCCGTGTCCGTGAAGACCACCTTCAAGGAGACGCTCATGGAGAAAGGCATCATCTTCTGCTCCATCAGCGAGGCCGTGAGGGAACACTCCGACCTGGTGCAACGGTACCTGGGCAGCGTGGTGCCCTACCGCGACAACTTCTTCGCCGCGCTCAACTCCGCCGTCTTCTCCGACGGGTCGTTCGTCTACATCCCCAAGGGCGTGCGCTGCCCCATGGAGCTGAGCACCTACTTCCGCATCAACGCCCGCAACACGGGCCAGTTCGAGCGCACCCTCATCGTGGCGGACGACGACTCGTATGTATCGTATCTGGAGGGCTGCACCGCCCCGATGCGCGACGAGAACCAGCTGCACGCCGCCATCGTGGAAATCGTGGTGCACGACCGCGCCGAGGTGAAGTACAGCACC
>CASELH010000033.1 GCA_949288715.1 uncultured Bacteroides sp.
GATTTTTTCTTTTCGTCATGCTGAACGTTAGTGAAGCATCTCCTAAAAGCAGGAGCAAGTAGGAGATTCTTCGCTTGCGCTCAGAATGACAGATACATGACGCAGTTATTAAAAATCTGCGTTCATCTGCGCCCGTCTGCGTCATCTGCGTGCCATCGTAAACACATCGTTAAATTCCCATTTGTTTCCTGTAATTAGTGTGACAAAGATACAGATTTGTCACACTCCCTCGCTTTTTTTTCGCCGATATGTTGCTTACTTCCAATAAAAGCAGTACTTTTATCTCATTAAAGAAGCACTTTGCCAATGGCCTGGTAATCAGCATCCGGTAGCGATACTACGCTACCATGCTGGCGTTCCAACGCTACCGAGCGGGCGTTCCAACGCCACCGGGGCGGCGTTTCAACGCCGGCTGCGGGCGGCTGCAAGGCGGTTGTGACGGGGGCTTCTCCGGATAAAAACAGGTGTGTATGAAGAAGAAATATTTGTTGCTGTTGCTGCTGACGGGGCTGGTGTCGGCCGTATGCCCTGCCCAGCAGGTGATGTATGCCAGCCTGGAAGCGCTGGTGGAGGGGCGTGGCGACACGGTGACCACCCTGCACGTGGAAAAGCGGGCGAAAAACCAAATTTACTTGATGGGCGGTGCCGACTACCGCATCGAGGCGGTGGGCAACAAGGGCCTGTCGCGCTACCTGCGCCGGCGCTGCTATGCGGTGCGGGTGGACACGGCCTTGTACGTCAACTGCCGCAAGATGCGCTACAAGCGCTTCCGCTTGGGCGGCTGGTATGCGCCGGCCATGCAGGTGGGGCGCAACGTGTACTATTGTGCCCAGCCCGTGGGCCAGGTGGCCAGCAGCACGGCCACGCCGCCCGATGCCGTGAAGCTGGGCGGCGAGGTGGGCAATGCCATTGCCGCCTCGGGGCTGGTGAACGAGCGTGTCTACTATGAGCTGGACACTGCGACGGGTCGTTCGGGCTTCGTGGGCCGGGAGCGGATGGCGGAGTTGCTGGCGGCTTATCCGGACTTGCAGCGGCAGGTGCTGCGGGAGACCAGCGAGTCGGCCGAAGTGATGGGCAAGTACCTGCGGGCGTTGAAGGAGAAAGAGGAGGCGGAATTGAAACCTTAAATAACTTACGCATGAGAAAAGAACTTTGCTTGCTGCTGTTATTAAGCTTTGCCCTTGTGCAGCTGTGCCACGCCTTTAGCGCTGCCAGGCCTTACGTCACCAACTATGCGCGCGACAAGTATCGGGCTGCCAACAAGAACTGGACCGTGGCCCAAGACGAGCGGGGCGTGATGTACATAGGCAACGATGCCGGACTGCTGGAGTCGGACGGCATGGAGTGGAACCTCTATCCCATGCCCGGAGTGCCCATCGTGAGGGCGTTGGCCGTAGAGTCGCACAACACCATTTACACCGGAGGGACGGACGAACTGGGCGTGTGGAAGCGCGATAAGTCGGGGCGCCTGCACTACACCTCGCTGAAAAGCCTGCTCCCCGCTCGCCGACCCGACAACGAAAGCTTCTGGCGCGTCCACATCGACGGGCAGCACGTCTATTTCCAGTCGTTCAGCAGCATCTATGTGTACGACCATGAGCAGATACGGAAGCTCACCCGGCCCGAAGGCTTCCTGTTCATGCAGGAGGTGGGCGACGAATGCTGGGTGCAGGAGATGTACGGCTCGCTCTATAGGCTGAAGGATGGGGAGCTGACCCGCCTGGAAGGCAGCGAGTTCCTGAAGGGCAGCCTGGCGCGCGTCATTCTGCCTTACGACGACCGGCACACCCTCGTCGGCACCTCCGACGGCCGGCTCTACCTCTACGACGGCAACCGCTTCACCCCCTGGAACGCCGACTTGTCCCGCCGCCTCGCGGGGCAGGAGCTGAACTGTGCTACCTACAGCCGCACCCGGGGCACCTTCTACCTGGGCACCCTGCTGAGCGGCATTTACGAAGTGGACGCCCGGGGGCGGGTGCTGAATCACTTCCATGCAGGCAACGCGTTGCAGAACAACACCGTGCTCTACCTCTACGAAGACCGGCAGCACAACGTCTGGGCGGCGCTGGACAGGGGCATCTCCTACATCCACTACACACCCGGCATGAATTATTACCTCACCACCGACCGTAGTGTGGGCTCGGTGTACACAGCCGCCCTGTGGAACGGCTACCTCATGGTAGGCACCAACCAGGGTGTGTACTACACGCCCCTGGCCACGACCGATGAGCCGGAGGTGATATCTTCCCTGAAGCTGCTGGGCGGCACCCAGGGCCAGGTGTGGACGCTCAGGCAAGAAGACGGGAAACTGCTGTGCTGCCACAACAACGGGCTGATAGAAATACGCCCCGACCTGAGCATCCGCCCGGCTTACCCGTTGAACACGGGCGTGTTCAACATCGTGGAGGGCAACATAGGGCGTCGGCAGATACAAATCATTGTGGCCTACAACGTGCTCTACATCGTAGACAAGCAGACCGGGCGGCTGAATGCCATGCGGCAGATTCCTGCCTCCATCAACAATGCGACCATAGACCACGTGGGCAACATCTGGCTGGAGACCGTGACCCGGGGCGTGTACAAATGCCGGCTCACCGACGGGCTGGATGCTTTCCGCTACTACACCTACTACGGGCAAGAGCAGGATGCGGCGCTGCCGGCACACCTCCGCCTGTTCAAGCTGGGAGGACGTGTGGTGTTCTTGGGCAACGACCGCCTTTACACCTACAACGAGCAGGCCGACCGGCTGCTGCCGGACAACTTGCTGAACAACTGCTTTGAGGGAACGGGCAACCTGCGGCGGATAGTCCCCGTTAACAACGAGACCGGGTGGATGGTGACGACCTCCTCCGTCTATCGCTTCCTTTACGACGGCTATCTGGCCCGTATAGAAGAAGCCTACAATATAGAAACCGACGCCCTGAACCTCGTCAATGAGTATGAGAACGTGGCTGTGCTGAACGACTCGCTGTCGCTCATCTGCCTGGATACCGGCTTTATCGTGCACAATGCCCGCAGGGCCGGGCCGCAGGAGAAGCGGTTGGCCGCTCCCGTGGTGGAGTATGTGCATGCCGACTTGGCCCGGCCTGTCGAGATTCCGTACGAAAGGAATACGGTGACCGTGGGCTTCTCCATAGATGGTGTGTTTGCCGACGGCCTCTCTGCCGAGTACCTGCTGGAAGGCGTGGACAGCACGTGGAGTCGGCCACAGCAGCTGAACCGCATTTCGTATGCGCGCCTGCCGTGGGGCGACTACACACTGCGCCTCCGCTCTACCGACGGGCTGGGCAACTATTCGGCCGACGCGGTGGCCCACTTCAGCATCTTGCCTCCCTGGTATCGCCGCACGTGGGCCTACCTGCTGGGCGTAGCCTTGGCGGCCGGACTGCTTTATCTGGCCTATCGCTTGATGCAACACCGCCTGCGCATCAGGCAGCGGCATGAGTTGCAGGCACTGAAGGCTGCCCACCTCGAGACGGTGAACGAACAGCTGCAGCGCGAGATAGAGGAGAAGAATGCGGAGATGTTTACGCTCACCTCTTTCATCATCCGGAAGAATGAGCTTATCTTGAAGCTGAAGGACATGGTGAATGAAATCTCGGGCAAGAACACCCAGAAGTCGCTGATTCCGCTCTACGGAAAGGTCAACGCCTTGCTGGCCGACAACCTTAATACGGAGGATGACTGGAAAATGTTCCTCATAAAATTCGAGGAAAAGCACCACACCTTCTTCAACCGGATAAAAAAGACTTACCCGCAACTCACCACCAACGACCTGCGTCTTTGCGCCTGCCTCAAGCTGAACATGTCTACCAAAGACATTGCCTCGCTGATGAATGCCTCCGTGCGCGTGGTCGAGAACAACCGTTACCGGCTTCGCAAAAAGCTGGACCTGGACTCTTCGCAGAACTTAAGTGAGTTCTTGATGGGGATAGAGTGAGCGATTTTGGATAACGTTCTATAAAATAGAATAGTTAGTGGCGTTTGAGAGGTAAATGAGTAGTGCCCGCAGTGTTAAAAATAGGGGGTGTGTATTAGTCGTGAGCAAGAAATTTTTTGTTCGCTTCACGTCTGTTGTATGTTTGCGGTGAGATTTGAACTCCGGGCATGTTCCGGGTTCTATAACATTAGTTTCACAACATAACAATTTAATGTCATGAAGAAAAGAACACCTCTTCAAGTCACAGCCATCCGGCTGAAAAGTTTACTTTTGATGGTGTGTTTGCTGTTGGCAGCCTCACCGGCATTTTCTCAAAACAAAACAATTACAGGTAAAGTGGTAGACGGCCTTGGCGAGCCGCTTATCGGCGTTACGGTGCAAGTGGAAGGCACCGGGACGGGTGTCATTACGGACATCGACGGAAACTACAGCGTCAGCAATGTGGCCGACGACGCAACCCTTGTATTCAGCTATGTAGGCATGCTGTCGCAGAAGATTAGCGTCAGCGGCCAAAGCGTTATCAATGTCACCATGCAGGACGACACGCAGCAGCTGGAAGAAGTGGTGGTTATCGGTTACGGTTCGGCTAAGTCCAAGGACTTGACAGCCCCTATCGATGTGGTAAAAGAGGCCGAATTGATCAATACGCCCACTTCTTCGCCCATGTCCGCCTTGCAAGGTAAGGTGGCTGGCGTAAACATCACCAACTCCGGTACGCCGGGCAACGGCCCGAAGGTTACCATTCGTGGTAATGGTTCATTTAGCGATACGTCTCCTTTGTATGTAGTAGACGGCATGTTTTACGATGATATCAATTTCCTGAACAATGCCGATATTCAGGACATGACCATCTTGAAAGACGCTTCGGCTGCCGCCATCTATGGTGTGCGTGCCGCTAATGGTGTTGTTATCATCACCACTAAGAAAGGACAGCGCAACCAGGATGCCAAGATTACATATAATGGTTATGTAGGCGTTCAAAAGGCTACCAATTTGCTGAAGATGGCCAATTCTCATCAGTATGCCACTATGCTGATGGAGGCCGACGCAGCCAGCTATGGCTACATCTTTGAGAACTCGGTCAATTCATTTGGTGGAGACCTGGACAACCTGCAGTTTAATGCAGATACGGATTGGTATGACGAACTGATTCGCACAGCCATGATGACCAACCACAGTTTGAACATCTCCGGCGGTTCGGACAAGGCTACGTATTCTACCGGTATCAGTTACTTGTCGCAAGACGGTATTATGGACGTGGAGAACTACTATCGCCGTATGAACTTCCGTGCTGCCCTCGACTACGAGGCACGCAAGTGGTTGAAGGTAGGCTTCAATGGGGTATTCAGTAGCTCGCAGCAGCAGTTGCCCAACAATGCCGCTTGGCAGCAGGCATTCAATGCCGCTCCGGTTTATCCGGTGTATGACGAACGCCGTGACGACAGTGTGTTCCCTACGAAATATGCTTCTCCCGAGCAGGCCGGCTTGTCTACCAACTTCTACAACCCGGTAGCTACGGCCAACTATTATGATAACCGGAATGAAACCTATCAGGTATTGAGCAACTTCTATGCTCAGCTCAACATCTTGCCGGACAAGCTGAACATCCGTACCAGCTATAGCTACGATTACCAGATGGTGCGTGGCACTGAGTTTACTCCTACTTATTATGTGAGCAACAATCAGCAAAGCACAACTACCAAGTTGACAAAGACCGACAGCCATTATTACAATTGGGTATGGGATAACATTGCAACCTATACCGACAGCTGGGGCAAGCACAATTTCACCGGTATGCTGGGCGTTTCCATGCGCCAAGAGCAATATCGCAAGTTGACAGGTACGGCTAACAATGTGCCCGAAGGCGCAGATGAGTGGAAATACATTGCCCTTGGCAATGAGGAAGGTGCCACAGTTGACGATGACGGTACCCGCGACCGCGGCTTGTCTTACTTCACCCGTTTGAACTACAACTACGCAGACAAGTATATGTTGATGTTCACGTTCCGTGCCGATGGTTCTTCCAAGTACAATGAGAAGTGGGGTTACTTCCCTTCTATCGGTGGTGCTTGGGTGCTTTCGCAAGAGTCTTTCATGGAGAACCAGAACATCTTCGACTATCTGAAGCTGCGCGCCAGCTGGGGTAAACTAGGTAACGACAAGGTGGCAGCCAGCGCAGGGTTTGCCAGCATTACCCCGGTGCGTGGCGTGTTTGGGTACAATGTGGCAAATGTCGCTAATGGAGTTGTCCTTGATGGCTTTACCAACACCTCCAACTTCAGCTGGCTGGCATGGGAAGTAGTGAAAGAGACTAATGTGGGTGTGAACTTCGCTACGCTGAATAACCGCTTGAGCGGTGACATTGACTGGTACCGCCGTGTGACGGACAATGCCGTGATTTCTCCGACCCTCCCGATGCAGAATTCTACTATTGCCGGCAACTATGGCGTTATCCTCAACACCGGTGTGGAATTGTCTTTGAACTGGACAGACCAGATAGGCAAAGACTTCACGTACAGCATTGGTGCCAACATGGCTTACCTGCACAATGAGGTGACCGACTTGAAAAACGGAACTAACCTGATTCGTGGAGGAAAGACCGTACAGAAAATAGGTGAAAAGATGAACTCTTACTACGGTTATAAGGTAGTAGGCATCTACCAGACTCCCGAGGAGTGTGCAGCCGACCCCATTGCTGTGGCTAATGGACTGGACCCGGGCGACTTCAAGTATGAAGATGTCAATAACGACGGTGTGATAAACGGTAGCGACAAACAGATACTTGGCTCCTATATCCCCGACTTCACGTATGGCTTCAACATAGGCCTTACTTACAAGAACTTCGACTTTGCCTTGAGCACCTACGGCCAGGCCGGCGGCGAGTTGTGGAACCGCAAGCGCGCCCTCCGTTATGCTGCTTCCAACTATAACTTTGATGCAGCGCAGGTGGAAAACCGCTGGACAGGCGCAGGCTCTACCAACGAGCATCCTTCTGCAAAGGCTTTGACCAAGAGCTGGAACGTATCCGATAGCAACAACGCTTCTTACTTTATGGAAAGCTCCAACTACTTCCGCATCCAGAACATTTCGCTGGGTTACTCGTTCAAGAACATTAAGTTTGGCAGCTACACCATGCCGGGCATTCGCCTGTCGCTGACTGCCGACCGTCCTTTCACGTGGTTTAAGGCCAACAGCTTTACTCCTGAACTCTCTGACGCAGAAGGCTGGGACACGGAAGTATATCCGTTGACCGCAACCTATACATTCGGAGTACAAATCGATTTCTAACCCATAAAAACATTACTTACAATGAAGATTCTTAAGAAAACATTTTCATATGTCCTGCCGGCCTTAATGGTTGTGGGAGGTGCCAGCAGCTGTACGGATTTTATAGAGATTGATCCGGAGAATAAGGTGCCGGAAGAAGAAGTAGACTTCAGTGCAACCAGTGAAATGTATAAGCCGGTAGTAGGCGTTTACAACGAGGTGCGCGCATCGGCCATGCACTACATCAATGCCCTGCTGATGTTCACCCGCGATGGCGATGTATGGTCGGGCCGTTACGATGACCAAGGCCCAGCCGCTACTTTCAGCCGCGAATTTGTTTACGACAACTCTTATTGGGGGCTGAACCAAGTATGGATTAACTGGTACAACATCGTCCGCATTTCCAATTCGGCTCTTACATCGCTGGACGGCTATGCCCAATATCTCTCCGAAGGCAGTGCGGACTATGCCACCTACCAGTCATACTGCGGAGAAGTGCGCACCATGCGTGCATGGGCTTACTATAATCTGGTGACCAACTTCGGCCCTGTGCCCATCTACAGCGACAACCTGCAGACGGAATTCCGCCGTGCCACCATCGAGTCTGTCTACAACTACATGCTCGAAGACCTGAACTACGCCATGCAGCACATGCAGCACATGCGTCCCAATGAAATGGCTTATCCGGGTGCTATTACCGTTTATACGGCAGAAATGTTGGCCGCTAAAATTTATATGTTGATGGGCAACTGGGAGCAGGTAGAGACGCTGACTGATGACATTATTAATAATGGCAACTTCTCGCTGTATGACGACTACTACCAGTTGTTCAAGATTCCCGGCAAGCTGTGCGACGAGTCTTTGTTTGAATGCCAGGTAACGGATTTCGGGAATGGTTCTGGAGATGAGATTACCGTAGACCAGTTCTTTAATTGCCAAGGGCCGAACGGAAATTATGCCTGGATAGATGAAAAAGGGGAGAGTCAGAGTAAAGCAGGTATTACGGATAAAACCAATGCCATTTCCGGTTGGGGCTTTATTGGTTACGAGCCTGAATTTGTGGCTTGGGCTGAGGCTCGCGGCGAAACGGTGCGCGCCACCACAAGCTTCCTGAAAGCCGGCAGCACTACACCCGAGGGTTGGTTTATTGGTACATCTTCTGCTACTACGACCGATTGCTGGAACGGCAAGAGCTATCTGCCCTACGACCAGATGACACCCGGCCGCACCACCTACGGCAGCAACAACAACGTACGCATCTTCCGCTATGCCGACGTGCTGCTGATGAACGCTGAGGCCAAAGTGCGCAACGGCGGCAATGGCGACGCACCCTTCAATGAAGTAAGACGCCGCGCCCAGATGGAAGAACTGACCAACGTAACGCTCGACCAGGTGCTGGACGAACGCCGCATGGAGTTGTGCAGCGAGTGGGGCTATGTGTACCAAGACCTGGTGCGCACCGGTCGTGCCGCCACCGTGCTTGGCCCTAAGGGCTGGACGGAGGACAAGACCTACTGGCCTGTACCTGCAACTCAGCTTGAAAACCTGCCTGACTTGTTGCTGGAGCCTGTAGAATATAATGCAGCATCTGTATCAGAATAACGTATGGTACGGAATATCCTTTTGACATGTGGACTGACACTTGCCGCCGCTTTGGCGGCAAATGCCAGTCCTGATGATTCTATCCGGGTGGTGAAAGGCCAGGTGAGCGACTATTACATCACCGTGACCAAAGACCGCATAGTGAAGGGACGTGTGGTGGACGAACAGCACCGCCCGCTGGAAGGCGCCACGGTGATGTTTTTCGCCAGCCCCATGCACTGCACCACGGATGCCGATGGCGCGTTTGCCATCAAAGGAGCGGAAAACGACGTGCACTTGTACGTGTATTACCCCGGGAAGAAGCTGGTGAATCGCATGCTGGCCTTGGCCGAGAACGACATTGAGGTCGTGATGACGGACGAGGTGCACCGCTCCACTCCCCGCCGTCCGGCGCAAGCCACCCGTTGGTACAATCCGCAGTCGCCCTTGTCGCGCACGTATTGCAACCCGATGAACATCAGCTACAACTTCGAGCCTTACAACAACAACGTGCGTCTCAACGGTTCTTTCCGTTCGGCGGCCGACCCGATGGCGTTGGAGTATAAGGGCGAATACTTTCTGTTCTCCACCAATCAGGGCGGTTTCCACTACTCCAAGAATCTGGCCGATTGGGAGTTCGTTCCTGCCACCTTCCAGCGCAAGCCCACGGACGACGACCAGTGCGCCCCGGCGGCTTACGTCAGCGGCGACACGTTGTTCTACACCGGCTCTACCTACGAGGGGCTGGCCGTGTGGTACAGCACGCAGCCCAAGTCGGGCCGCTTCAAGCGCGCCATCGAGAAGAACGTGCTGCCTACGTGGGACCCCTGTTTCTTCCTGGACGATGATGGACGCCTCTACATGTACTACGGCTCCAGCAACGAATATCCGCTGAAGGCCGTGGAGCTGGACCGCAACGACTTTTACCCCATCAGTAAGATTCACGACGTGATGATGCTGCGTCCCGAGGAACACGGCTGGGAACGCTTCGGCATGAACAACGACGACGAAGTGACCCTGCGCCCCTTCACCGAGGGTGCCTACATGACGAAGCACGACGGCAAGTACTACTTCCAGTACGGTGCGCCGGGCACGGAGTTCAAGGTGTATGCCGACGGCGTATACGTCAGCGACTCCCCGCTGGGTCCCTTTACTTACCAGAAACACAACCCCATGTGCTACAAGCCCGGCGGCTACGTGCAGGGCTCGGGCCATGGCGGCACCTTCTGCGACGTGAAGGGCAACTACTGGCACGTGGCCACCTGCATGCTCTCGCTGAAGTATAAGTTCGAACGCCGCATCGGGCTTTACCCCGTAGCGTTCGACGAAGATGGCGTGATGCACTCGTCCACAGCCTTCGGCGACTACCCCAACTGGGCGGAGCCTATCGACATCAAGCGGCCGGAAGACCGCTTCACGGGCTGGATGCTTTTGTCTTACGGCAAGCCGGCGCAGGTATCGTCTACCGACAGCATTTACACGGCCTCCAACCTGACGGACGAGAGCATGCGCACCTACTGGGCCGCCGCCAGCGGGAATCCGGGCGAATGGGTGGTGCTCGACTTGCAAGGGATGAAGACCGTGCGCGCCTTGCAGCTGAATTTTTATGAACATAAAGCATTTCAGCACAACCGTGCCATGGATATTTATCACCAATACCGTATATTTGCCTCGGATAATGGAAAAGACTGGACATTGGTGGTGGACAAGAGCGACAGCGACAAGGACTGCCCGCACGACTACATTGAGTTGGCCGAACCGTTGCGCACCCGCTACTTGAAGTTTGAGAGCGTGCATGTGCCCACGGGCCACGTGGCGCTGTCGGAGTTTCGCGTGTTTGGCCACGCCGGAGGCAATGCTCCCCAAGCGGTAGAAGGCTTGAAGGTGGCCCGCGACCGGAAGGACGCTCGCAACGCCATGGTTTCGTGGAAACCGGTGGAAGGCGCGTATGGCTACAACATCTATTACGGCACGGCCGAAGGCAAGATGTACAACAGCATCACCGTGCTGGGCGACACCTCGTACGACTTCCGCGGTATGGACCGCGACACGGACTACTGCTTCGCCGTGGAGGCGCTGAGCGAGAACGGGCGTTCGCCCCTAAGCCCTGCGGTGCACGTGCGCAAGTAGCCTTCGGTGGCGTTGAAACACCGTCATGGTAGCGTTCCAACCCTGCCGCGGTAGCGTTGAAACCCTGGCCCGGTAGCGTTGAAACGCTACCAATGGCCTGCTTTACAGCCCGTTGTGGGACTATAAGACAGAAACATCAAAATTTACCTTTAAAACAACCACAAACATGAAAAGATTATCATTATTAGCAGCCGTATCCCTGTCCGCAGTGATGGCGACGGCGACACCGAAAGGCGACAAGCCCGAAAGTGCCCCCCGAGACATGGACACGTTCATTACGGAACTGATGGGCAAAATGACCCTGGAAGAGAAAATAGGCCAGCTGAACCTGCCGGTGACGGGCGAAATAGTGACCGGACAGGCCAAGAGCAGCGACGTGGCCAAGCAGATAGAGCAGGGCATGGTGGGCGGACTGTTCAACCTGAAGGGCGTGGAGCGCATCCGCGACGTGCAGAAGCTGGCCGTCGAGAACTCACGCCTGGGCATCCCCTTGCTGTTTGGCATGGACGTCATCCACGGCTATGAGACGGTGTTCCCCATTCCCCTGGGCCTGTCGTGCAGCTGGAACATGGAGGCCGTAGAGCAGTCGGCACGCATCGCAGCCACCGAAGCCAGTGCCGATGGCATCTGCTGGACGTTCAGCCCTATGGTCGACGTGTGCCGCGACCCGCGTTGGGGGCGTGCCAGCGAGGGCAACGGTGAAGACCCCTTCCTGGGCGGAGCCATCGCCCAAGCCATGGTGCGCGGCTACCAGGGTGCCGACAAGAGCACGCAGCTGCAACAGAACGACCAGATTATGGCCTGCGTAAAGCACTTCGCCCTGTATGGTGCAGGCGATGCCGGACGAGACTACAACACGGTGGACATGAGCCGCAACCGCATGTTCAACGAATACCTCTACCCCTACCAGGCAGCCGTAGATGCCGGCGCAGGCAGCTTCATGGCCTCGTTCAACGAAGTGGACGGCGTGCCCGCCACGGCCAACCGCTGGCTCATGACCGACGTGCTGCGCACGCAGTGGGGCTTCGACGGCTTTGTGGTGACCGACTACACCGGCATTGCCGAGTTGGTGCCCCACGGCATTGGCGACCTGCAGACCGTCTCCGCCCGCGCCCTTGAGGCCGGTGTGGATATGGACATGGTGAGCGAGGGCTTTGTAGGCACGCTGAAGAAGTCCGTAGAAGAGGGCAAAATCAGCGTGGACTACATCGACCAGGCTTGCCGCCGCATCCTGGAGGCCAAATACAAGCTGGGCCTTTTCGACGACCCCTATAAGTATTGCGACGTGAAGCGTCCCGCCAAGCAGGTGTTCAACAAGGAGAACCGCGCCATAGCCCGCCAGATTGCCGGCGAGTGCTTCGTGCTGCTGAAGAATGAACCGGCCGCTGCCGGACAAAGCCCCGTGCTGCCGTTGCAGAAGAAGGGCACCGTGGCCGTCATCGGCCCCCTGGGCAACAGCCGCAGCAACATGCCCGGCACGTGGAGCGTGGCCGCCCGGCTGAACGACTATCCCTCGCTCTACGAAGGCCTGAAGGAAATGACCAAAGGTCAGGTGGAAGTGCTCTACGCCAAGGGCAGCAACCTGATGAGCGATGCCGCCTACGAGGAGCGCGCCACCATGTTTGGCCGCTCGCTTGGCCGCGACAACCGCACGGACAAGGAACTGCTGGATGAGGCCCTCGCCGTAGCCGCCAAGGCCGACGTCATTGTGGCCGCCCTCGGCGAATCGTCCGAAATGAGCGGCGAGTCGTCCAGCCGCAGCGAAATTGGCATACCCGACACCCAGCACGCTCTGCTCGAAGCTCTCTTGGCCACGGGCAAGCCTGTGGTGCTGACGCTCTTTACAGGCCGTCCCCTTACGCTGACGTGGGAGCAGGAGCATGTGCCCGCCATCCTCAACGTGTGGTTTGGCGGCAGCGAGGCTGCATACGCCATTGGCGACGTGCTCTTTGGCGACGTCAACCCCAGCGGCAAGCTCACCATGTCGTTCCCCAAGAACGTAGGCCAGGTGCCCATCCACTACAACCACAAGAACACCGGTCGCCCCTTGGCCGAAGGACACTGGTTCGAGAAGTTCCGCAGCAACTACCTCGATGTGGACAACGACCCGCTCTATCCCTTCGGTTACGGACTGTCGTACACCACCTTCCAGTATAGCGACGTGACGCTGGACAAGACCTCGATGAATCAGAACGGCGAGATTACCGCCAGTGTGACACTGACCAATACAGGTAAATATGACGGCGCGGAAGTGGTACAACTCTATCTGCGCGACCTGGTGGGCAGCATCACCCGTCCCGTGAAGGAGCTGAAGGGCTTCCAGAAGGTCTTCTTGAAGGCCGGCGAGAGCAAGACGGTTTCCTTTAAAATCAACGCTGACTTGCTGAAGTTCTACAACTACGACATCCAATATGTATGCGAGCCGGGCGACTTCGACGTCATGATTGGCGGCAACAGCCACGATGTGAAGACGGCACGCTTCACCTTGCAATAATTCAACCTTAAGAAGCACCTGTTCCTTCCCGCCCGGGACGGGGCAGGTGCTTCTTGCCAATATCCGTAATGTTATGACACGTATTTCTTTTATCAAGTATTCGCTGCTTGCGGCCATCGTGGCCGTGCTTGGCGCATGCCAGGGCAAGACGGCGCAAAAGCCGGAACCCTTGCAGGTGATGACCTTCAACATCCGCCTGGATGTCGCTTCGGACAGCCTCAATAGCTGGCCCTACCGCAAAGCCAACGTGGCTCAACTCATCTCTTATTATGCCCCCGACCTGTTGGGCATGCAGGAAGTCCTGCCCAACCAGCTGGCCGACCTGAAGCAGGCATTGCCCCAATACACCGCCCTCGGCGTGGGGCGCGACGACGGGAAGGCGGCCGGCGAGTATTGCCCCGTATTCTTCAACACCGCACGCTTCGAGCTGCTGAAGCATGGCGACTTCTCCCTGAGCGAGCAACCTGAAACGTTCGGCGTGAAAGGATGGGATGCGGAGTGCAACCGCGTGTGCACCTGGGCTTTGCTGAAAGACAAGCTCAGCGGCGGCCAAGTGGCTTACTTCAACACCCACCTCGACCACATCGGCACGACAGCACGCCGCGAGGGTGTCCGCCTCGTCATGCAGAAGATGCAGGAGCTGGCCCCGGGCGTACCGGCTATTCTGACCGGCGACTTCAACTGCGGCCCCGAGGAAGAGCCCTCCCAAGTGCTGGAAACCGGCGGCATGAAGAACGCGCTGAAGGTGGCCGGCATCAGCTACGGCCCGACGTGGAGCTTCCACGACTTTGGCCGTGTCCCCCTGGCCGAGCGTCCGTTGCTGGACTATGTGTATGTCACCCCGCAGATCGACGTGGTCCGTTGCCGCGTCATCCAGGACACTCCTGCCGGCGGAGGCTACTACTCTGACCACAACCCTGTGCTGGCAGAGGTGACGTGCAGGTGATACTTCTTAACTTCTTAACCCCTTTACGACATGAAACTGAAATATACCATCCTTCTATTGCTTCTGTTGCCCGCCCTCACCCAGTGCAAGGCACCCAAGGCCGAGGGCACGGCACAGACCATCAGCGACGAGGCGCTGCTCGACACCATTGAGCGCCGCACCTTTAACTACTTCTGGGACGGCGCCGAGCCAAACAGCGGCCTGGCCCGCGAACGCATCCACATGGACGGCATCTACCCCGAGAACGACCAGAACGTAGTGACCAGCGGAGGCAGCGGCTTCGGCATTATGGCCGTGCTGGCCGGCATAGACCGCGGCTACGTGACGCGTGCCGAGGGCCTCAGCCGCATGGAGCGCATCGTCTCCTTCCTGGAGCGTGCCGACCGCTTCAATGGCGTATATCCGCACTGGTGGTATGGCGACACGGGCAAGGTGAAACCCTTTGGCCAGAAAGACAACGGTGGAGACCTGGTGGAAACTGCCTTCCTGATGCAGGCCCTGCTGTGCGTACACCAATATTATATTAACGGCTCCGAGCAAGAGCAGGCCCTGGCCGCCCGCATCGACAAGCTTTGGCGCGAAGTAAACTGGGACTTTCACCGCAAGGACGGGCAGAACGTGCTCTACTGGCACTGGAGTCCGGAGTACCAGTGGGAGATGAACTTCCCCGTGCGCGGCTATAACGAGTGCCTCATCATGTACGTGCTGGCCGCCGCTTCGCCCACCCACGCCATTCCGGCCGAAGCCTACCACGAGGGCTGGGCGGAGAAGGGCGCCATCGTCTCCCCGCACCAGGTGGAGAGCTTGCCCCTGCAACTGCGCTACCAGGGCACGGAGGCCGGCCCGCTGTTCTGGGCACACTACTCCTTCCTGGGGCTTAACCCCACGGGCTTGCAAGACAAGTATTGCACCAATTACTTCGACGAGATGCGCAACCTCACGCTCATCAACCGCGCCTACTGTGTGCGCAATCCCAAGCAATACAAGGGCTACGGCCCCGACTGCTGGGGCCTGACTGCCAGTTATTCGGTAGTGGGCTATGCCGCCCATGCGCCCAACGAGGCTTCCGACCACGGGGTCATCTCGCCCACGGCAGCCCTTTCGTCCATCGTTTATACGCCTGAAGAGTCCATGCAGGTGATGCACTACCTGTACAACATGCGCGACAAGGTGCTGGGCGCTTACGGCTTCTACGATGCCTTCAGCGAGACGGACAACTGGTATCCGCAGCGCTACCTGGCCATCGACCAAGGCCCCATCGCCGTGATGATAGAGAACTACCGCAGTGGCCTGCTGTGGAAGCTCTTCATGAGTCATCCCGATGTGCAGAAAGGCTTGGAAAGGCTGGGCTTCACGGTGAATAAGAATGCCGTGGCAGCCCCCGCCGGAACGCCGGAATAACGGTGCTTCAAAATGCAGTATTAACTGAATTCTCCTCCTTCCGGGAGGAGGAGTATCCGAAGGGGGAGGTGGTAGGTGAATTATATTCTTTTGAATGATAATAAGTTATCATATCCTACCACCCCGTCACTTCGTGCCAGGAGGTGTGTCAAAACTCTCTGAATGCTTTCTTTTAGGCGCGGATTACGCGGATTTCACGGATTAAGCTTATTAAATCCGCGTTATTCCGCGAAATCCGCGCCTGATATTATAACATTTTGAAAGCGTTCATTGCTTTTCGGCACACCCTCAATTCGCGCTAAACCACGTCTTGCACGCCCCCCGCGGTAGCGTTTCAACGCCCCCTTGCTGGGCTTTCAACGCTACCGCGGTGGGGTTGAAACGCCCGCTTGCCGGCCCTATAGGCATAAATCTTGCCCTTTTTAACAAAAGAAAGGAAACCCGATAGATACATTGGGTTTCCTTTTTTGTATATTTGTTGCGTGTTACGAATCCCCCAATAATTCCCCCTAAAAAAGGAAGAACACATGGCTGAAAGTGTGAGACATAGCGTATCGAGGCCGGAACTGAGAGAGAGAATCATTGACGCGGCCATCAACCTGTTCGAGAAGAAAGGCATCAGAAGTGTCACGATGGACAACATCGCCTCGTCCTTCGGTATATCCAAGCGCACGCTTTACGAGGTTTTTGCCGACAAGGAGACCTTGCTGATGGAGTGTGTGCGCCGCGGGCAAGAGGAGACCGACGAATACCTGAGGCAAGTACGCGACACGTCGGACAACGTGCTCGAGGTGCTCTTGAAGGGCTACCAGCGCAGCATAGAGCGGTTTCATGCCACCAACAAGACTTTTTTTGAGGACATCAAGCGCTATCCCCGCGCCTACAGCCTGATAAAGAACGGCAACAGCCGCGATGCGGAAGACATCATCAGCTTCTTCCACCAGGGGGTAGAGCAAGGCTACTTCCGCGACGACGTCAACTTTGCCATCGTGAGCCTGCTGGTGCGCGAGCAGCTCGACCTGCTCATGGAGTCCGACCTATGCAGCCAGTACCCCTTCCTTGAGGTGTACGAGTCCATCATGTTTACTTCCCTCCGGGGCATCTCCACGGAGAAAGGCGTCGTCCTGCTGGACGAGTTCATCCGTGAATACCGCAACAGGCAGTCCCGCACCTTGCCCCCTGTCCATGAAGGAGAAGAATGAGTTGAACCACACGGGCTGGCTGGCGGCCCTCGTCCTGCTGGCCTTGCTGCTGCTACATGCCCTGCCGGCGGTGCAGTGGAGGGGGCATGCCCTGCGCCGGGTAGACCTCCTGGCCGATGTCCGCTTGCCCCGTGAAGCGCCGCCCGTGGCCGTGGACGACACGCTGCTTCCGCCCCCGCCCCGGGTAAAGCCCGCCTTTGTGGACACCTGCCCCGCAGGCATGACCTGCATAGACGACTACAGCGACTCCCTGCTGCGAGGCATGACGCCTTTCTACCGCGCGCTGGACAGGCTGGCCACGTCCCCGCAGCGCCCCGTGCGCATAGCCTACTTGGGCGATTCGTTTATCGAGGCAGACATCCTGACGGCCGACCTTCGCGCCATGCTGCAGCAGCATTACGGCGGGTGCGGCGTGGGCTTTGTGCCCATTACTTCCGCTACCAACGAGTTCCGCCCCACCGTGCGCCATGCCTTCAAGGGGTGGGAGAGCCACTTGGCCACGGACAGCACGGGCTTCGACCGCAGCCTGCAGGGGCTGGCGGGGCAGTACTTCCTGCCTTCGGCCGGGGCCTACGTGGAGTTGCGCGGGCAGCGCGACTATGCTTCGCGGCTCGACACCTGCCGCAGGGCTACCATCTACTTCCGGGTGCGGGACGGAGGCCGTCTCACCCTTTCCGCGCAAGTCAACCACGGGCAGACCGTCAGCCGCACCTTCCGGCCTTCGGACAGCCTGCAACAGATGGTGGTGGAGGGAGCCATCGGCTCGGTGCGCTGGACGGTGCTGGAGGCCGACTCCACCCTGTTCTACGGCGCGGCCATGGATGGCGACGGCGGCATCGTGCTGGACAACTTCTCGCTGCGCGGCACCACGGGCCTGTCCCTGCGGCGCATCCCTATGGAGGCCTTGCGGCAGTTCAACGCCCTGCGCCCCTACGACCTCATCGTGCTTCAGTATGGCCTGAACGTGGCCCATGAGGAGGTAAGCAACTACGTCTACTACGCCACCGGCATGCGCCCCGTGCTGGATAGCCTGAAGCTGGCCTTCCCCCAGGCGGGCATCCTGGTGGTGGGGGTGGGCGACCGCGACGACAAGGATGAAGACGGACGCCTGCGCACCATGCCCTGCATCCGCCAGCTGGTGCGCTACCAGCAGCGCATGGCGGCCGACAACGGCGTGGCCTTCTGGAACCTTTACGAAGCCATGGGCGGCGAGGCCAGCATGGCCAAGCTGGTGGAGGCCGACCCGCCGATGGCCAACCTAGACTATACGCACATCAACTTCCGCGGAGGCGAGCATCTGGCCGGGCTGCTCTACGATGTGCTGGTGTACGGCAAACAGCAATACGACAGGAGGCGTGCCTATGAACGTGGACTTTGACCGCCTGTGGGCAGCCCTCGGCATCGACCCCGCCCGCCTGCTCGACGTGCTGCAGTACGACCCCCGGGCGCCGCTGCTGTTCAACAGCGGCCTCTTCGTGTGGCTGTTTGCCGCGTTCGTGGGGGTGTACTTGCTGCTGCAGCGCAGGGCGACGGCACGCCTGCTTTTCGTCACCCTCTTTTCCTACTACTTCTACTACAAGAGCAGCGGCATGTACTTCTTCCTGCTGGCGGTGGTGACGGTGAGCGACTTCCTGCTGGCCCGCCTCATGGCGCGCACCGCTGCCCGCGGCCGGCGGAAGGCGCTGGTGGCCGTGAGCCTGGCGGTGAACCTGGGGCTGCTGGCCTACTTTAAGTACACCAACTTCCTGGGGCAGGTGGTGGCGTCGCTGGCGGGCGGCACGTTTACGCCGCTGGACATCTTTCTGCCCGTGGGCATATCGTTCTTCACCTTCCAGTCCCTGAGCTACACCATCGACGTGTACCGTGGGCAGGTGCGGCCCCTCACCAGCCTGCTGGACTATGCCTTCTACGTGTCCTTCTTCCCCCAGCTGGTGGCAGGGCCCATCGTGAGGGCCAGGGACTTCATCCCGCAGATACGCCGCCCGCTGTTCGTCTCCCGCGAGATGTTCGGGCGGGGCGTGTTCCTCATCGTGGGCGGGTTGCTGAAGAAGGCGGTCATCTCGGACTACATCAGCGTGAACTTCGTGGACCGCGTCTTTGCGGCACCCGAACTGTACTCGGGCGTGGAGAACCTGATGGCCGTCTACGGCTATGCGTTGCAGATTTATTGCGACTTCTCGGGCTACAGCGACATGGCCATCGGCCTGGCCTTGCTGCTGGGCTTCCGCTTTCCGGACAACTTCCGCTCGCCCTACCAGTCGGCCTCGGTCACCGAGTTCTGGCACCGGTGGCACATTTCGCTCTCCTCGTGGCTGAAGGACTACCTGTACATCTCCCTTGGCGGCAACCGGCGGGGGCGGCTGCGCCAGTATGTCAACCTGCTGATAACCATGCTGCTGGGCGGCCTGTGGCACGGCGCGTCGTGGAACTTCGTGCTCTGGGGCGCCCTGCACGGCATGGCCCTGGCCCTGCACAAGGCCTGGCAGCGGCTCATGCGCCGGCCCAAGGGGTGGCAGCCCGGCGGGCTGAGGCGCGTGGCGGGCGTGGTGCTGACGTTCCACTTCGTATGCATCTGCTGGGTGTTCTTCCGCCAGGCAGACTTTGCGTCGGCCATGGCCATGTTCCGCCAGATGCTTGCCGCCTTCCGCCCCGAGGTGCTGCCGCAACTGCTGGAGGGCTACCCCGAAGTGTTCGGGCTGATGGCGGCGGGCTACCTGCTGCACTTCCTGCCCCAGGCTTGGGAGGCCGGGGCGTGCCGCACGGTGACGCGCTTGCCACTCGTGGCGAAGGCCTTGCTTGTGGTGGCCGCCATCTGGCTCGTCATTCAGGTGAAGGGGGCCGATGTGCAGCCGTTCATCTACTTTCAGTTCTGATATTCATGCGCTTGCGCGATTCCTGCCTGCCCGGCTTGCCGGTGTGGAAGGAAATGCCTATCTTTGCACTACGGGCGGAAGTGTCGTACACGGACGTATTTCGTACGGATACACACTCATGTTTCATACCGATACACGTACGTGTACGACTAAGATACACATCCGTGTATTGGTCATCATATAACCTTAATGTATTGTTATGGCAGAAGAAGTGAAGTATGTGCTCAACGTGCTGACGGTGGGCAATCCCCTGGCCGAGGGGGAGGAAGCGAGCCGGTTTGTGCTGCAACAGGCCGGTGTGGCGGACTTTGACCGCGTCATCGCGGAAATGATGGCCGTGAACCCGGGCTTGGAGCGGGAGACGGTGGAGGCGGTGGTGAGGCTGGAGCACCGCGTCATACGGCAGCTCACGCTCCAAGGCATGCGGGTCAACAACGGGCTGTTCTCGGCCGTCGCCTCGCCCCACGGGCCCGGCGGCACCACCTGGGACGCCGAGGCCAACCACCTCGGCATCACCCTGACCCAAGGGGCGGAGTGGCGCGACGACCTGCGCCGCGCGGCGGTGAACGTGGTGGGGCCAAAGCCGCGCGTGATGTACATTGCCGGCACCGAGGACGTGGCCACCCGCTCCACCGGCTACTCGGGCACGCCCGGCAGGGCGCTCAACGTGTATGGCGACAACCTCAAGGTGGGGGGCGAAGGGGCGGACACAGGCATCTTCCTCATCGACGGCAGCGGCAGCCTGCGGCGCGTGGAAGAGGAGATGGTGGTGCTGAACCACCGGCGGCAGCTGACGTTCATCCTCCCGGCGGACTTGCCGGAGGGGGAGTACAGGCTGCGCGTCGTCACGCGCTATCTGCCGGGCGGGCGCACCCTCAAGTCGCCCCGCGTGGCCGAGTGCCGCCTGCGGGTGCCATAAGGAAAGGGCCGCGCCCCGCCATTGGCAGGATGCGGCCCCGTGCAGCTATGTAGAGAGGATGAATGTCAGTTTGCTTCGGCCTGCGGCTCCTGCGCGGGCTGGAAGACGTGCTTGGCGTAGTTCAGCCCCATGCGGTCGTACAGCTTGGCCAGCCTCGTGAGGCGTTGGATGAAGTCGGCGTAGTTCTTCTTGTCGGGCTGCGTCCACTGCACCTCGCTCAGGGCGGCTATGCGGGGCAATATCATGTATTCGGCATGTTCGGGGGTCAGGATGTACTCCGTCCACAGGTTGGCCTGCGCGCCCAGGATGTGCTTGGCCTCTTCGGGGGTCAGCTCGGCAGGCACGGGCTCCAGGCTGTACACCTTCTCCACGGGCACGTATCCGCCTATGCCGAAGGGCTCGTTCTCCGTGTCCTTCGACTGGTAGTAGTCCAGGTAGGCATACGACGTGGGCACCATGATGACGTCGTGCCCCAGCTTGGCGGCCTTGATGCCGCCCTCCATGCCGCGCCACGACATGACGGTGGCGTTCGGGGCCACGTCGCCGTCCAGAATCTCGTCCCAGCCTATGATTTGGCGTCCGCGTTCGTTCAAGAAGCGTTCGATGCGGGCCATGCAGTAGCTTTGCAGGCGGTCTTCGGCAGAGTGCTCCTTGTCGGCCTTCAGCCCCAGCTGCCTGATGCGTGCCTGGCACTTGGGGCAGGCCTCCCAGCGGGTGCGGGGACATTCGTCGCCCCCGATGTGGATGTAGTGCGAGGGGAAGATGTCGACGATTTCCTCCATCACGCCTTCCAGAAACTCAAACGTCTTGTCGTTGCCCATGCACAGCACGTCGTCGAAGATGCCCCACTCCGGGCAGACTTCATACGGCCCGCCTGTGCAGCCCAGCTCGGGGTAAGCGGCCAAGGCAGCCAGCATGTGGCCGGGCAGGTCTACTTCGGGGATGACGTCGATGTAGCGTTCGCGGGCATACTCTACGATTTCGCGGGCTTCGTCTTGGGTGTAGAAGCCGCCGTAGGGCGTGTTGTCATATTCGCCGGAGTTCTTGCCGATGACGGTGCGCTGGCGCGTGGAGCCTACCTCGGTCAGCCGGGGGTAGCGCTTTATTTCGATGCGCCAGCCCTGGTCGTCGGTCAGGTGCCAGTGGAAGGTATTCATGTTGTGCAAGGCCAGCAGGTCGATGTACTCCTTCACGAACGAGATGGGGAAGAAGTGGCGGCTTACGTCGAGGTGCAGGCCCCGGTAGCTGAAGCGCGGCTCATCCTTAATGGTGCCTGCCGGGAGCAGGATGCCCGATGCGGTGGTTTGTGCCGGGATGGCCTTGCGCAGCGTCTGTATGCCGTAGAACACGCCGTTGGCCGTCTGGCCTTCGATGGTCACTTGGTCGGCATCCACCTCCAGCTCGTAGCCTTCGGGGTTGTCGATGTCGTCCGAGAGTTCCAGCACAATGCTGTGCTTAGCAGGCTCCTTCCCCTGGGCGAGTGGTTGGGTTTGCAATGCAAAGCCGGTGGCTTGCCCTATGTACTGGGCCAGGAACTCGGCATCGCGCTTCAGCAGGTCGTTGCCTTCGGGATAGACGATGCGCGTGCTGCCGGTGAGGCGGAAGGGGGCTTCGTCGGTGTTCAGACTTACCTCTTGGGGGAGAGGCACTACTTGGTAGTTGGCTTCGGTGTCTTGGCCGGCGCATGAGGCCATTGTCAGGGCTGCCAGCCCCGCCAAGACGATTTGGTTAAGTTTTCTCATGAGATAATGTTATGATGAATAAATTGATTATTTCCCTTTTTCGCAATAAAGCCTTACCTTTGCGGGGCAAAGACAAGAAAAAGGATGGGGATTATGGACTATGCTCAGGCAATGATGCCACACCGGGTGAGGGTGTCGATCCACTTGCGGGAGTCGGCGTCGGCCACTTCCTGCGCGATGTTGAAATGGCTCGTCAGCACGGCGGCCGCATCGGCAGGGGTGAAGTCCCGCCCGTACAGTTCATTCCACAGCAGCAGGGCCGTGGAGTTCAGTGAGATGACTTTGGTCATGTCCGCCTGCGACTTTCCTTGCTCTACAATGAGGTTTTCGCCGGCAATCTCGCGCACTTTATACGAATCTTTTATACGCATGGTGTTCTGGTTTTATCGGTTAGCAATGCGCAAATATAGGCATTATCGGCGACACGCAAAATATAACCCCTCTTTTTTCGTCTTCTTTGCCACACTTACCCTGATAATTCACTCTTAAACTGAATCAGAATCTATATGACTACCATCCAGCAACAGTTTTTTGAGCTCCTGAGGTCCGGATTGTGGGGCGGCGCGCCCGATGCCTCCCTCTTTGGCGCGGACACCGATTGGAAGCAATTGTTTCAAACTGCCCGCCGCCAGGCCCTTCCGGCCATCATGCTCGACGGTGTCCGCCTATTGCCCGAGGAGTTGAGGCCTCCCAAAGCCCTCTACCTGCAATGGTGCGCCGTGGCGCTTCATGTGGAAGAACAGCACGAGTTGCTCAACCGCGAGATAGGCAACCTTTACGCCTTGCTTCGCGCACAAGGTATGGAGCCAGTGCTGGCCAAAGGGCAGGGCGTAGCGCAGAATTACCGCATACCCCACCATCGCCAGTGCGGCGACATCGACCTCTACCTGGGCCGGCGCTTCTATGAACAGGCCAATGCCCTGCTGAGGCCGGAAGCCACCGATGAGCACGAAGAAACCTTCAAGCACTCGTGCATGCACTGGCAAGGGGTTATTGTGGAGAATCATTGCATCTTGATATCCCTGAACCGCCCCTTGGCCGACCGCCGCATGCAGCGTGCCATAGCTTCGTGGTGGAACGACGGTGCTCCCCGCTGCCCCAAGGTGAAAGTGGGGGATACCCTTGTCAGCGTGCCGCCATATCCCTTCAACGTGGCCTATGTGCTGACCCATGCCACCCTGCATTTCCTCAACGAGGGCATCGGCCTGCGCCAGGTGTGCGACTGGGCCTGCCTGCTGCAATCGCCTCACACCGATGAGGAGAAAGCCGAGGCTGCCCGCCTGCTCAAGAGCTTCGGGTTGGAGAAGTCGGCCCGACTGTTTGGCGCCTTGCTGGTGAATTGCCTGGGTGTCAGTCGCGACGTGCTGCCCATTCCCTTCGACCCGAAGGACGAGAAGAAGGCCGGGTGGCTGCTGGACGACATCTGGAGCGGAGGCAACTTCGGCCGTTACGACAACCGGCGCAAGCAGCGCCCCAAAGGCTATTGGAGCGGCAAGTGGTACACGCTTGTACGGCTGCTGAACCGTTGCATCGAGATGGGCGCCTTGTCGCCCGGCGAGGCTTTCTGGTACCCCATCATGGTGGCGAAGCACTCCTTCCAGATGCAGTGGAAGCGCCTCACGCACCGTTCTACAAACTGATTCCCAACCTTTTCATTACCGGCAGCAGCCAGCGGCGCAGGGGGCGCAGGCGATACCACCATGCTCCCCGCCGCAGCCAGCGGGCATCCGTGCAGTCTTGTACGCTGCCGTCCGGGCGATAGATGTAGCGCAACAGGCCGATGACCTCGTTGCGCTTCACTCGTTCTATGCGGGCCAGGTTGCCGTCGCCCAGCATCAGGCAGTCGTCGCCTTCGCGGCCTATGTAGCGGTGTATCATGTAACGGCCTTCCCATCGGTAGAAGGGGCAGCACCAGGCGGGCAGTTCCCCCGAGGGCGGGCAGGGCACAATCTCTACTACGTCTTTCCCGCTGCGGATGAAGGGGTACATGCTCTCGCCCGTGATGTGTATCTTCACCTTTTGCCCTTCGGCCAGTGCCCGGGCGGCTTCGGCCAGGAAGTCATTGGGCAGAGTAATCTTTCTCATAAGCCGAATATCGTTTCACAAGACAACCGGGCAGCCTCTGCATTGGGCAGGCAGGCCAGGTGGTAGACGGGCGTGGTGGACAGAATGCCGTTCAGCACGTGGCTGATGTCGTCGTACAGCCGTTCGTCGTAGGCAAAGTCGGGCGGGCACGAGGGGTGCAGGGCGGCATAGGCGCGCGCTATGCCCAGCCGTTCCATCTTGTTGTAGGGCGCTTGCGACAGGCGCACGCAGGCGGCCAGCGGGTAGCGCTCCGTCTTGTAGCAAGGCGTCTTGCCGCTCCAGGGACTGCCGTACACGTAGGGCACGCCGTCCTCGATGCGCACAATGGGGCTGTCGTCGTTCAGCAGCGTGGCGCCGTCAATGTTCTCGCGCCACAGGCGGGTATGGGTGCTCTTGCCCGTGCCGCTCTCGCCCAGAAACAGCACGGCGCGGTCGCGGTAGACGATGGCGCTGGTGTGCACCGGCACAGCCCCGTGGCGGGCAATGCCCACGCCGAAGGCTATCCAGCAGGTGAAGCGCAGCAGCCGTGCGTCGAGGTCGCCCCGCAGGCAGAAGCGGTTGTCGCCTTGCTTCACCCACAGTTGCAGGCATTGGTTGTTGACGTTGTGGCGGGTGTCGAAGCAATAGCCGCCGGGGTAGCGGCCAAAGCGGCTGGTCACGTCGTCCACTTCACTTTTGTACAGTTCTTTTTCAAAAGCCGGCGCTTCACGGTCGCTCACCGTCAGGCGCAGCAGCGGCTCCGCGCCCTCTTGCGTAGGGGTGGCAAACACCTTGAAGCCTTGCAGTTGCGCCATGGCTTCAACCAGTTGGTCTCCTTCCGCCCGCAGGCGGAATCCGGCTATCAGATAGTCTTGGTTCATAATTATATATGTTATTATCTTTTTTATAATACTGCACTTTTTCTTTCGCTTGTCCGAAAGAAAAAGATGCCAAAAAGAAAGGACCCCGGCTGTGCCCGTCGGGCTACTCCGGACGGCGTTCAGGCTAAACGGCAGGAAACTCGCTTCGCTCAGACAACCTGCCGTTTCATACGCCTGTCCACCGCCCTCCGCTTTACGCCCGCCGGTCAATGCCGGAGAACCATGCGGCATCAAGCCGTGCTAATGTAGAGACGTGGCGTGCCGCGTCTCTGTCCAACGCCGCATGGTCGCGCCTTAAGCGGAGGGGCGTAAAATGGAGAGCGCGTTTTTGCGTTAAGGCATAGTTTGATTTGTTTCCAAATCAAACACCCTGTCGCACACCTCCAGCGACGACTCCCGGTGGGCAATGATTATCATCGTCAGCTCCCGGTAGCGGGCGGAGAGGGCGGCCAGTGCACTGTTTATCTCTTGCTCCGTGCGGCTGTCCAGGGCCGAGGTGGCTTCGTCGAAAAACAGCACCTCTGCCTCCTTATACAGTGCCCGGGCTATGCCGATGCGTTGTTTCTGTCCGCCGGACAGGCGGCTGCCATATTCGCCCAGCGGGGTGTCCAGCCCTTGCGGCAGGGCGTCGGCCCACTCCCGCAGCTGCACCTGCTCCAGCACGTGGAGCACCTTGTCGCGGTCGGGCGGCAGATGGCCCAGGGCGATGTTGTCCGCCAGCGAGCCTTCTATGATGAATATCTCCTGCGGCACGTAGCCCACCAGCCGGTGCCAGGAGTTGCGGTTGCCGGCGGTGAGCTCGCGGCCGTCTATGCAGATGCGTCCCTCGGTGGGCCGGAAAAAGCCCAGCATCAGGTTGAACAGCGTGGACTTGCCCGAGCCGCTGGCTCCCCGCACGCCTATCCGCTCGCCCCGGCGTATCTCCAAGTTCACCCCGCCGAACAGCCGTCCGCCATCCGGAAAGGCAAAGCCCAGTTTTTCCAGCCGTATGCTGTGGGTGAAGGTGAAGGGCTGTTCCGCCTCCCGGCTTTCGGCGGGCGCGTCGGCAATGCCTTCGGCCACCACGTCGATGGAGTGCGAGGCGTTTTGCAGCGTGGCCCAGCTGTTCAGTATGCCCCGCATGGCGGGAATCAGCCGGAAGGCCGCTACGGCAAACACGCCGCTCAGTATGCCCACGTCGCCCCGCCCCGTGCCGATGAGCAGCGCGATGCCCGCCACGATGGCGGCTTCGGACAGGAATTGGGGGAACAGTTGGTAACGCTCCATGCGCAGGCGGCTGTGGGTGATGGCCTCCATGCCTTGGTCGAAACTGCTGAGCGAGGTGCCGAACGACTGCGCTATCTCTATCTCGGCATAGCCGCGGAAAGCCTCGACCACCGTGCGCGACTGCCTCCGCCTGGCCTCCAGCTCCTCGCGGCCGTAGTTGCGCAGCCGCTTCCTCACCACCAGTATGTAGGCCAGGGCCAGCGGGATGAGCACGGCACACAGCAACAGTCCGGCCAGCGGCTCCCAGATGACCAGCGCGGCAATCATGAGCAGCACCAGCACCGCCTCGCCGCCCATGCGGAACAGCGGCGCCAGCACGCACAGGCAGAAGGTGTAGCACACGTAGTTCACCTCGTGCCCCAGCTGCACGCTGCTCTTGCTCTTGAGGAACATCAGTCCCCGGCGGTAGTAGTTGACGAACATGCGCCGGCTGAAGTCGCGGTAAATGCGCATCTGGAAGCGGCTCTCCACCCGCGCCAGCAGCACCACCAGTCCGTTTTTCACCACCACAAACAGCATCACCGCGCCGCACAGCGCCAGCATCGTGCCCCGGCTGCTGCCCGGACGCAGCACCGCCAGCAGCAGCGGGATGAGCGCCGCCACCCCGGCAAAGTCCAGCATGGCACGTACCAGCACGGCCAGCGCCACCCACACACTGTGGCGGCGCTCGGCAGGGGGCAGCAGGCGGAAGATTTCTTTTAGCATGAGTCTACAGGTATTGTGACACCGTATGGTTGTTGGCAATGTAGCGCACGAGATATACTATCTCGTCATCCTTGCGGTACACGGTGAAAAACACGTACCACTGCGTGCCTCTATTCTTGCGGAACGAGGCATACCACATGTCCTTGCCGTAACGGTCGAAGTAGGGTGGGACAGGCTTCTTTACTTTGAAAGGCAGGTCGGCACGAATGTCGGTCACCAATTCGTCCACATACCGATGCGCGCTTTCTTCGAAGCCGAAGTAACCTTTCTCGTACAAAGTGTCCACCAGTTCGTTCAGGTAGTCAATGACTTCCTGTGTGGCGGTCACTTTCATAGCGCACATTCTTTTTTGTTTTTGAATAATTCATGGATGTGGGCATGGACATGCTCCAGCACTTCGTCAAACGAAATGGCCAGCTCCAAGTCCTCGTCCGGCTCCTTGGCAAAATCCTCCGCACGCAGCACCGTGTCCGTCCCCATGACGGGCACAATGCGGTAACTCTTGTCCTTGCCGCGCTGTATCAGCACCTCTTGTCCGTCATCCACCTTGTCAAGATAAGCCTTCTGGTTGGCCCTGAACTCTCCCGATGAAACGATAAGCATACTGTTTTCCTCCCTCGTGTTTAAAGTATGAACAATCTTTGTACAACTGCAAAGGTAAGGAAATAAATGAAGAATGAAGAGGGAAGGATGAAGAATTCTGTAGGAACGGCGTGCAAATGGCTTATAATGAGGGGGACGATGGCGTAGGAAGGCTGGCGGGGTGGCGATACTACGCTTGGTCAGTGGGGTAGGAAGGCTACCGGGGCAGGCTTAGAAGGCTGGGAAAGGAGGTAATAAAAATCCCCGCGCTGCGTCATGGAGAGCGCAGACGGGGATTTATTAGTTAGATTTTCCTATTGGAGGGAAAAGTGGTTTAGCTGAAAGCTATATCAGTAGGATTGCCGTTGAATGTACCTGTACCACCGTTTGTAGGCTGAGTTACTTGGGCACTGCCTTCTGTAGATTGGCTAGCCGTTACAGTACCGTTGTTGGTGAATGTATCTTGTACTCCAAATACGGCTGCGTTATTTGCATCTTTTTCACTTGCAGCAGCGGTAATAGAACCCTTTTCACCTACTGTAACATTGTTGAAGTACATCTTGGCGCCAGCATTAACGTTCAGAGTACCATTGATAGTAGCTTCTTTATTGTTGCTGCTTTCTGCATTATTCACTTTAACGTTCTTTGCAATAGTCAGAGTTGCTCCTTCGTTAACGGAAATACCAGCTGCTACGCTAATTTCGCTCTTTGCATCAGTTGTAATGCTGTTGTTACCGCTTCCTGCTACGAAAGAGTTCCCACCATTGTATTGCGCTGTGAATACCAGATTTGCAGACTTCAATGTTATAGTTACTGCTGCAGCAGCAATCGTCTTAGTGTCATCACCACCGATAACGTTTGCCATAGTCCATGTACCACCGTTCAAGATGACGTTGTTAATCTTGCCACCAGTAGTAGCTATTTTGTACTCTTTAGCGTTGTTTACTTCGAAAGCTACGCTTGCATTGCTAAAGTTGTAGTTGGCAACAGCGTCAAGGTCGTTTACAGTAACATCCCCGTTAGTGATAGTTTCACTAGAGCGGCTGCCTTTTTCTACGATAACAGAACCATCAGTATTTGTAACAGCAAGAGCCATTCTGCCATAGTTGTCAATTGTGCCCTTGTTGGTCAATGCAGCAGTGCCACTTAACAGACCGTTGTTGGTGATGGTACCTTTAGCAAAAGTAGAAGCCACCAAGATGTGCAGTCTTCCGTCTTCAGCGATGTTGATGTCGCCTACCAAGTTGCTCAAAGCAGTCTTGCTGATTTTTGCAATTTTTGCGTTGATGTTGATGGTACCAGCAACTTCAGGCATGGCGGGTTGTGCAAGCGGATTAGCAACTTGTCCGTTCGTTACACCACCGCTCAGGGTAACGTCTTCACCGCTTACGTTCATTGTGCCCAAGTTGGTGATAGCTTTGTCCAAAGAAGCCTTTACCTCCAGTGTACCCTCGTTCTTGATGGCGGGGAAAGCAGGAGCGGCTTCCAAAGTCAAGGTAGCACCTTCGGCTACGCCCAGAGTGACATCAGAACCGTTAAAACGGGCTGCGTTGTCTGCGTTTACAGTATAGTCCTTGCTCAAAGTCAGCACTTTGCCGCTACCCATGATGGCAATGTTATTCAGTGCGGGCAGTGCATCAATAGTGATGTCCTTGCTCAGCGTGATAGTAACGTTCTTGCCCAGGTATTGGGTAGCGTGGCTGCTGATGAACTCAACGGCTTCATTCCATGCGTCAGCATCGGCTGCAGGGAAGTCGGTCGGCAGAATCACGTTGCCATCGATAGAGAAGTTAGGAGTAGCTGTAATCGGCTGGATTTCGTTGCCCAGTTCTACGCCGGCAGCAGGAGCAATTTCCTTAGTATATTCGCCTTCGCTGGTCAGCACCTTCAACGTCAGCTTGTTGTATTTGCCTTTCGGAGCCAAGAGATACAAAGAAGTAGTTGTACCGTTGGTCAGCGTGCAGCCTTCTTCTACGGCCAGTTCCACAGGGGCATATTCTATAGTTCCGGCAGTGCCGTCTCCGCCTTGTCCGTCTTTCTTGGCACCGGCATAAATGCTTCCGTCAGCAATAAGCGTTTCCAGTTCTTCCAAAGCAGCATCGAGCTCCTCTGCGTCCAGCGTGCAGTCTTCGGGCACAACTGTACCGGCTTTTACAATCTCAGTCAGATCGGCGCTGGCCTTCTTCACGAAGTCATTGCCACTGGCATCTTGTGCAGACAAAGTAATCTTTTCTACAGAAGGTGTTACCCCGCTGGCGATGTTTGAAGGCGTAATGTTTACCCTTACCAGAGTATAAAGGTTGGCAAAGCGCACGTTCAGATTGTATTGGCCTACTTCTTTATATGCCACGCCGTCTTTCAAACCAATGATGGGCGAAATCATCTTCATGTTGTTGGTGGCCTGCTCAATAGATGTCTTTTCGGCGGCAGGGTCATAAGTCTGTTCCGGCATGTTCAGCGACAGAACCTTCTGATCCAGCACGTCGGCATACGGATAGAAGAACAAGTAGCTACCGATGGGCAGTGCCGATGTACCCGTAAAGGTCGAAGCTGTTGCGCTTTCATCGGCAGTGAAAGGGAAGGCTGTCACGTTGTTACTGCCAGAGCCACCTTGCAAAGCTGCACCCAGCAGGTCGTTTCCGGCTTCCCAAACGAATTGGTTGTCACCATTGATGGTCATCTTGGTGTCAACACCCGGCTGTGCTTTCTCGGCGCTGATGGCAACCTTCACCGTGGGGCCAAGGTCGACCGAGCCGTTAGTCACGTTCTCGAAGTCATCGTTTGTACAAGCCGCAAAAGCCAACGGCAAGCACAAAGCGGATAAATAAAGTTTTGTTTTCATTTTAGCTAGATTAAATTTATACTTTAATAGTTTTTTGCTCTTCGTCAGAATCGCTTATTCTAGGCAGAAAATCACTTTTTGCCTTTAATCATGTTACAGCGGATCAGCTTCATCACCTACACCGCCGGCAACAGCACCGCTCCCTGCGAATCCCTTCTCAACCATCACCTCCAGAACCTCTACTTCCGGGGCCAAATACATTTCTTTCTTTTCCATAATCGTTTTCTGTTTTTAAGTTTATAATTTGATTTGAGTTTCCTGTTCTCGCAGTGCCCAAAAAGGCTATATATAATATGGTATAAGCCTCCCGCAGGGCACAATTCCGGCTGCAAAGTAAAGAACTAATTTCCCAAAATGGTATAAGCCACACCCACAGCAACCTTCCGGGCACAATTCCGGCTGCAAAGTAAAGAACTAATTTCCCAAATTAGTTCCGCCCGTATCTTGCTGGTTATCAGCGTCAAGCAAAACGTGCAAATACCATTAGCCAACGCTGTACCCCCGCTACAGATGCTTCCTGCCGCGACGGATTCTTCTTTGACACCACTTTTTGACACCACTCCGGCGGTCATAACCAGCTGGCAGACAAGGCGGAACACCAACCTCTATGTTGGCGTGACACCAGTTTTTGACACCACCTTGCAAAAGCATGTCAGGATAGATTACTGCGTGAAGAAACGGGAATAAGACGGAAAAGCAAGCTATACAGTAAGGCTTCAAGCACTCAGTTTCCCCCAGGCAATTCTGTTGTCTTTGCAAAAGCAAGTGCCCGACTCCGCAAAAGAAACTTGTGGACAAATCCTATAGGAAATGGTGCGGAAAAGCTGGGCAGGTGCCGCAGGTATTTCTTTTCCAGTCCTGCCCTCAGATAAGCCCTTTTTATGGTCATGAAGTTTTACAAGTGACAAAGCTACTTGATGAAAGGGAAATCACTTCGTTTCCTTCGGTTTGTCCCGCACTTTTACCCGTTGTCAAGGTTTGGGAAATTAGTTCTTTACTTTGCAGCCGGAATTGTGCCC
>CASELH010000034.1 GCA_949288715.1 uncultured Bacteroides sp.
GTGAGCGAATACTACTTCTCGCGCAAGCTGAAGGAAGTGGCCCGGATGAATGCCGAGGGCATGGACATCATCAGCCTGGGCATCGGCAGCCCGGACATGCCCCCCTCCGAGGAGACCATCCGCACCCTGTGCCAGGCCGCCCAAGACCCCGACGGACACGGATACATGCCCTACGTCGGCATTCCGGAACTGCGCCAGGCCTTCGCCCGCTGGTATAAGAAATGGTACGGCGTCACGCTCGACCCGCAGACGGAGATACAGCCCCTCATCGGCTCGAAGGAAGGCATCCTGCACGTCACGCTGGCCTTCGTCAACCCCGGCGACCAGGTGCTGGTGCCCAACCCCGGCTACCCCACCTACACCTCGCTGAGCAAGCTGCTGGGCGCAGATGTGGTGAACTACGACCTGAAGGAACAGGACGGCTGGATGCCCGACTGGGAACAGCTGGAGGCGATGGACACCAGCCGCGTCCGCCTGATGTGGACCAACTACCCCAACATGCCCACCGGCGCGCAGGCCACCCCGCAGCTGTACGAACGGCTGGTGGACTTTGCCCGTCGCCGGGGCATCATCATTGTCAACGACAACCCCTACAGCTTCATCCTCAACGATCACCCGCTCAGTATCCTCGCCGTGCCCGGCGCACGGGAGTGCTGCATCGAGTTCAACTCCATGAGCAAAAGCCACAACATGCCCGGCTGGCGCATCGGCATGCTGGCCTCGAACGCGCAGTTCGTGCAGTGGGTGCTGAAGGTGAAAAGCAACATAGACAGCGGCATGTTTCGCGCCATGCAGCTGGCCGCCGCCACCGCCCTCGATGCAGAGCAGGATTGGTATGACGGCAACAACGCCAACTACCGCCGCCGCCGCGCCCTGGCCGAAGACATCATGCACGCCCTGGGCTGCACGTTCGACCCGGCGCAGGCCGGCATGTTCCTCTGGGGCCGCATCCCCGACACCTATAATAATGTGGAGGAGCTGACCGAGCGCGTGCTGCACGAGGCCCGCGTGTTCCTGACCCCCGGCTTCATCTTCGGCACCAACGGCGCGCGCTACATCCGCATCTCCCTCTGCTGTAAAGACGACCGCCTGCAGGAGGCCCTGCGACGCATCCGCGAGATGTCCGGAAAAACCTGCGCGGGCAGCTGCAAAAACCCGCGCGGGTAGCTGATAAAATCCGCGCGGGTAGTTCTGGCTACCCGCGCGGGCGGCAACGACTACCCGCGGGGATTTTTCCAACCGCCCGCGCGGAAAATCGGAGCCGCCACGGGAGGAAGCTACAACTCTCTGATAAACAATAAGAAAAGTAAAAAAGAACATTTAATACACAGAACACTATGGAACTCGAACTCCAACCCATCAAGCTGCCCGGCGTGCCCGAGGGACGCCCGCTGGTCATTGCCGGCCCGTGCAGCGCAGAGACCGAAGAACAAGTGATGAACACCGCCGGCCAGCTGGCCTCGAAGGGCATCAAACTTTTCCGCGCCGGCATCTGGAAGCCCCGCACCAAGCCGGGCGGCTTCGAAGGCGTGGGCGTGGAAGGCCTCGCATGGCTGAAACGCGTGAAGCAAGAGACGGGTATGTACGTCTGCACCGAGGTAGCCACGGCCAAGCACGTGCTGGAGTGCCTCAAGGCCGGCATCGACGTGCTGTGGATAGGCGCCCGCACCACGGCCAACCCCTTTGCCATGCAGGAGATAGCCGACGCGCTGCGCGGCGTGGACATCCCCGTGCTGGTGAAAAACCCCGTCAACCCCGACCTCGAACTGTGGATTGGCGCCTTGGAGCGTCTCAACCAAGCCGGACTCCGGCGTCTGGCGGCCATCCACCGCGGCTTCTCCAGCTACGAGAAGAAGATTTACCGCAACCTGCCGCAGTGGCACATCCCCATCGAACTGCGCCGCCGCATCCCCGCGCTGCCTATCCTGTGCGACCCCAGCCACATCGGCGGCAAGCGCGAACTCATCGCCCCGCTGTGCCAGCAGGCTATGGACCTGGGCTTCGACGGACTCATCATTGAGAGCCACTGCGACCCGGACAAGGCCTGGAGCGACGCCTCTCAGCAAGTGACGCCCGACGTGCTGGACTACATTCTCAACCTCCTCGTCATCCGCCAGGACACGCAGACCACCGAGAACCTCTCGGAGCTGCGCAAGCAGATTGACGAATGCGACAACGACCTCATCCAAATCCTGGCCAAGCGCATGCGCATCTCCCGCGAAATCGGCACCTACAAGAAGGAGCACGACATGACCATCCTCCAGACGGGCCGCTACAACGAGATACTGGAGAAGCGCGGCTCGCAAGCCTCCCTCTGCGGCATGGACACCGAGTTTGCCAAGAAGGTGTTCGAGGCCATCCACGAGGAGAGCGTAAGGCAGCAAATGGAAATTATTAATAAATAAATGAAGAACTAAAAATGAAGAATGAAGAATTGGGCTGCGCACGATATGAACATCTCGCCACACGAAATTCTTCATTCTTCATTCATCATTCCTCATTAAACCGAATTCTTCATTAAAATGCGAATACTGATACTTGGAGCCGGCAAGATGGGCTCCTTCTTTACCGACATACTGAGTTTCCAACACGAGACGGCCGTGTACGACGTCAACCCCCACCAGTTGCGCTTCGTGTACAACACCTACCGCTTCACCACGCTGGACGAAATCCGCGAGTTCGAACCCGAGCTGGTCATCAACGCCGTGACGGTGAAATACACCCTCGACGCCTTCCGCCAGGTGCTGCCCGTCCTTCCCAAGGACTGCATCATCAGCGACATCGCCTCCGTGAAGACCGGGCTGAAGCGGTTCTACGAGGAGAGCGGCTTCCGCTACGTCAGCACCCACCCGATGTTCGGCCCCACCTTCGCCAGCCTCAGCAACCTGAGCAACGAGAACGCCATCATCATCACCGAAGGCGACCACCTGGGCAAAGTGTTCTTCAAAGACCTGTACCAGACGCTGAAGCTCAACATCTTCGAATACACCTTCGACGGACACGACGAGACGGTGGCCTACTCGCTCTCCATCCCGTTTGTCTCCACCCTGGTGTTCACCGCCGTCATGAAGCCGCAAGACGCCCCGGGCACCACGTTCAAGAAGCACATGGCCATAGCCCGCGGCCTGATGTCGGAAGACGACTTCCTGCTGCAGGAAATCCTGTTCAATCCCCGCACCCCCGCCCAAGTAGAGAACATCCGGGTAGAACTGAAGCGCCTGCTGGAAATCATCACCGACAAAGACGCAGAGGCCATGAAGCAGTATCTGACGAAAATGAGGGAGAAGGTGAAATAACTTCTCCCCGTTTTTCCCTATCTTTGCCGACGCAATGATAGACCAACCCACCATAGACCGCATCATGGACGCGGCGCAAATATACGACGTCGTGTCCGACTTTGTCACCCTGCGAAAGCGCGGGGTGAACTATGTCGGGCTGTGCCCCTTCCACGACGACAAGACACCGTCGTTCTATGTCTCGCCCGCCAAGGGACTGTGCAAATGTTTCGCCTGCGGCAAAGGGGGCAACGCCGTGCACTTCATCATGATGCATGAGCAACTGTCCTATCCCGACGCCCTGCGCTACCTGGCCAAGAAATATGGCATCGAAATCAAAGAACGCGAGCTGAGCGATGAAGAGAAACAGGCACAAAGCGAACGCGAAAGTCTGTTCATCGTCAACCAGTTTGCCAACGACTATTTCCGCCACACACTGCGCGACACCGAAGAAGGGCGCAGCGTCGGTATGGCCTACTTCCGCAGCCGTGGCTTCCGCGATGACATAATCGAGAAGTTCCAGCTGGGCTACTGCACCGAAAGCCATGATGCCCTGGCTAAAGCGGCTCTTGCCAAAGGCTATAAGAAAGAATATTTGGTGAAGACCGGCCTTTGCTACGAGACAGACGACCACCGCCTGCGCGACCGGTTCTGGGGCCGCGTCATCTTTCCCGTCCATACACTCAGCGGAAAGGTCGTGGCTTTTGGCGGACGCGTATTGGCCAGTGCCACCAAAGGGGTCAAGGTGAAGTACGTCAATTCTCCTGAATCGGAGATTTACCACAAAAGCAATGAGCTCTACGGCATCTACCAAGCCAAACAGGCTATGGTGAAGCAAGACCGCTGCTTCCTGGTGGAAGGCTATACGGACGTTATCTCCATGCACCAAAGCGGGGTGGAGAATGTGGTAGCCTCATCGGGCACCGCACTCACTACCCAGCAGATTCGGATGATACACCGCTTCACCAACAACATCACCGTGCTCTATGACGGCGACCTGGCAGGAATCAAGGCCTCCCTGCGAGGCATCGACATGCTGCTGGAAGAAGGGATGAACATCAAAGTCTGCCTCCTGCCCGACGGTGACGACCCCGACTCTTTTGCCCGCAAGCACAACAGCACGGAGTTCCAGCAATTCATCCAGGAACACGAGACGGACTTCATCCGCTTCAAGACCAACCTGCTGATGGAAGACGCCGGCAAAGACCCCATCAAACGGGCCGAACTGATAGGCAACATCGTGCAGAGCATCTCCATCATTCCCGAAGCCATTGTGCGCGATGTCTATATAAAGGAATGCGCCCAACTGCTCCATGTGGAAGACAAGCTGCTCGTCTCTGAAGTGGCCAAACGCCGCGAAAAGCAGGCCGAGCAACGTGCCGAGCAGCGCGAACGCGAACGCCGGCAGGCCGCTGCCCGCAACGCATCAGCAGGAACCGACGCTCCGGCTCCGCCTGCCGAAGATACCCCTGCCCCGCCTCCTGCCGACGCAGACATTGCTCCGGCTCCTGCTACGGCCGGATACGAGTCGTTCATTCCACAAGAAGGCAAGGAAGGACAAGAGTTTTACCGCTACGAACGCCTTATCCTGCAAATGGTGGTGCGCTATGGCGAGCATGTCATGTGCAACGTCGAGGACGAGGAAGGCAACGAGCACCCGCTCTCCGTCATCGAATACGTGCAGGGCGACTTGCAGGAAGATGAGCTTTCGTTTCACAGCCCGCTGCACCGCAGGCTGCTCGACGAGGCTGTCCGCCACCTCCATGACGAAGGTTTCCGAGCCGAGCACTTCTTCCTGAACCATCCCGACCCGGACATCAGCCAGCTCAGCGCCGAACTGGTAAGCGACCGCTACCAGCTCAGCAAGTATCACTCGAAAAGCCAGAAGATTGTCACCGACGAAGAACGCCTCTACGAACTGGTGCCGCTGCTCATGGTGAACTACAAATACGCCATCATCAGCGAAGAACTGAAGCACATGATGCAGGCCCTGCAAGACCCCGCTACGACTGCCGACGAAGAGCGTTGCAACGCCATTATGAAGCGCTACACCGAGCTACACAAGGTACAGAATCTCATGGCCAAGCGCTTGGGCGACCGCGTGGTGCTGCACCTCTGAGGGCAGGCGGGCTTACCTGTGCTTGATGAGGTTCATGAATTCCTCGCGCGTCTTCGCCTGGTTGAAAGCGCCGGTAAAGTCGGAAGTCGTGGTGATGGAGTTCTGCTTCTCCACGCCGCGCATCTGCATGCACATGTGTTTGGCCTCGAGCACCACCATTACGCCCAGCGGGTTGAGCGTCTCCTGGATGCACTCTTTTATCTGCAGCGTCATGCGCTCCTGCACCTGCAGGCGGTGCGAAAAGATGTCCACCACGCGGGCTATCTTGCTCAGGCCCGTGATGTAGCCGTTGGGAATGTAGGCCACGTGCGCCTTGCCATAGAAGGGAATCATGTGGTGCTCGCAGAGCGAAAAGAAATCTATGTCTTTCACAATAACCATCTGGCTGTACTCCTCCTTGAACTTAGCCGAACGCAGCACTTCGTGCGGGTCCATGCTGTAGCCCTTGGTCAGGGTCAGCATGGCCTTAGCCACGCGTTCGGGGGTTTTCAACAGGCCTTCACGCCCGGGGTCTTCGCCCAGCAGGGTGAGGATGCGGCGGTAATGCTCTTGCAGCTCCGCCAGATGGGGGGAAGTGACTTCTTCTTTTCCTAACATGCTTGTATTGTGTAGAAGGGGTTAATAGAGAGGGATGTTTATCTGGTCGCGCACGATGGACACTTCCTTGAAGCGTCCCGTGGCGCGCAGCTGGCGCATCATGGCGTCGGCCTCCTCGATGCTGCGGTAGTCGCCCACGCGGCACAGCCAACGCGGCGGCTGAAAGTTGGTGTAGACGGGCAGTTCGGGGAAGAGCGCCTGGATGGAGTCGCCCACCGTCTGCGCCTCGGTGCGTGCCCGGCGCGTGTTGTTTCCGGCATACACCTGCACGCGGTAGCCCGGCACCTTGAGCACGCGCTCGTCGTCATCGCTCGTAGGCACGTACTCCGAGCCTATCAGGGCCGTAATGCGGGGGTCTTGATGGACGGTCACCCGGCCTTGCCCCGGCACGTTGCGCTGCAAGCTGCTGATGATGCTGTTTTGCGCCCTCAGGCCGATGAAGGCCAGGCTGCCGATAAGAAGCAATGCTAATCGTTTCATAGGGTTTCGTTAAAGGGGTTAAGTGTTTGGGCACTTCAAACAAGGTTGTTTGCGCACTCGCAACAGGACGGTTGCGTCACTCGCAACAAGATGAAGAACCGGGAGGCACGAGGCGCGCCCGGTTCTTCACGGCTATGGCTGCGGGTGGATTAGTTGAATGCGTCGATGATGCCCTTGAAGTCGGCTGCCTTCAGTGCAGCGCCGCCAATGAGACCGCCGTCCACGTCGGGGTTGGCGAAGAGTTCCTTGGCGTTCGAGGGTTTGCAGCTGCCGCCGTACAGGATGGAGCAGTTGTCGGCTACTTCCTTACCATACTTCTCGGCTACCTGCGAGCGGATGAAGGCGTGGATTTCCTGTGCCTGCTCGGGCGTGGCGGTCTTGCCGGTGCCGATGGCCCAAACGGGTTCGTAAGCCAGGATAATCTTCGAGAAGTCCTCGGCCGACAGGGAGAATACGGATGCCAGCTGGGCGGCTACCACTTCGTTCTGCTTGCCTGCTTCACGCTCTTCGAGCACCTCGCCAATGCAGAAGATGGGCTTCAGACCGTGGGCCAAAGCCAGCTTCACCTTCTCGGCCAGGATTTCTACCGTTTCGTGGTAGTAAGCGCGACGCTCGGAGTGACCCAGGATGACGTATTGCGCACCCGTGGAAGCTACCATGGCGGCAGAAACTTCGCCGGTGTAAGCGCCCGATTCCTTGTCGGCGCAGTTCTCGGCACCCACGCCAATCTTGGCAGCGTCTACCAGCGGCGTCACAGAGGCCAGGTGGATAAACGGCGTGCAGATGATGACGTCGCAATTGGGCTTTTCGTTAGCCAACATTTCATTCAGTTCTTTAGCCAGAGCAATGCCCTCTTGGAGGGTCTTGTTCATTTTCCAGTTTCCTGCAACAATGTTCTTTCTCATTTTGTTTTACTGTTAAAGGGTTAATATATCAAGGTTTATTGTCCGTCGTTTCCTGCGAGGCAGCCCGTTGCTTCTCCACGTGCTTCTTCATGCGCGGCCTCACCACCAACAAATCCAGGCTCAGCACCAGCAGCAGGGGGATGACAAACCACAGCATCACATAAGCCAGGGTGCGCGCATCGCTCACCTGCTTCTGCCGGCCCAGCGGAAGCTTGTCCAAAGCATCGGTCAGCACATATTCGTCGGGCAGCTGGTTGTCGCTCCATTTGTTCAAGATGATGCCGCCTTTTATCAGCAGCAACCCCGGGTTGGAGCGGACAATAGTCTTCAGCGTAATGTCGTCCATCTGGCAGAAGGGGTATTCCGCCCCTGTGCGGTCGCACCACTCTTCAATGTCTTCCGCCCCCGAAGAGGTCAGGGCATAAAAGTGATAGCCATGCTCCACGCTGTAGTCGTATATCTCGTTTATCAGGTCGATGTTACTGTCGTCGGCCTCTTCTATGCGGTGGGCCACCATCAGGAAGGTGTAGCTACTGTCGGCCAGCACTTGGTCGGTAATGTCCGTTCCCGTAGCCATGTCCATCATGGCAAAGTCGCGTATGGGCGGCTCGTAGCCTTTCTCCTTCAGCACCGTTTTGGCCTCCACGAATGTCCACGTGCTGTCCGGATAATTGTCCAAGGTAAACTCCTGCCGTTGACCGTCTTTCTCCATGATGTAAGTGGTTTCAAACACATCGCCTTTAGCCCCTTCGGGAATCTCCATGCCGGCCTTGATGTCGGTACCTATCTTATACGGGCGGAAATCGAATATCGGCAAATGAGAAAGGCAATAGAAAGAAAGCACGAAGATGAAGAGCAGCGTGTACATCGACACCATCCATGCCGACTTGTGTGAAATGAAGCGGATAATCAGCTTGCGGCCCTTGAGGGCAAATATGGCCGCTATCAGCAACACTACGTTCTTGCCAAAGGTCTGCCAGTTGGTCAGCACCACGGCATCGCCGAAACAGCCGCAATCGGACACCGGATCAGCTATGGCAAGGTACAGCGTCAGCGGCGTCATGAAGCACATCAGCAGCAAAGCCACCCACGATGCCATACTACGCCTGATGCCCAGAAACAGAAACACACCGATGCAGAACTCTATGGCTGCCAGTCCTATGCCGAAAAACAGCGGCATGAATCCGGGCACCCACTCCAACAGGCCAAAAGCCTCCAGGTAGTCCTGTATCTTGTAGAAAGAACCCAACGGGTCTATCGCCTTCACAAAGCCGGAAAAGATGAACGTGACACCCAGCAAGAAGCGGCACACGTTGACCCAAGTCTTCTCGATGATATGTTTCTTGTCAGTCTCCAAACTCTATCTTTATCAAGCCAAACACGGCATAGTTTATCATATCCATATAGTTGGCATCCACTCCCTCCGATACCAGCGTTTGCCCGGACAGGCTTTCTATCTGCTTGGTGCGATACAGCTTCATCAATATCAGGTCAGTGTACGAAGTGGGGCGCATCAGGCGCCAAGCCTCATCATAGTCGTGATTCTTCGCCAGCATCAATTCCAATGACGACTTGGCATATTTGTCATACAAAGCCAGCGCCTCCTCATTACTTAGGTCGGCGGCATCGGCATAGCCTAGTTCCAGCTGTATCAGCCCGATGATGCCATAGTTCACAATGCCCATCAGTTCCGAGCGGATGCCCTCATCCACCAGCGCCACTCCTTTGGTTTCGATACTGCGGATGCGGTTGGCCTTAATGAATATCTGGTCGGTCACGGAAGCCGGGCGGAGAATGCGCCATGCAGCCCCGTAGTCATGAAGTTTCTTGGAAAATAGCTCACGGCAGGCGGCAATGACCTGCTCAAATTGTTGTTTGGTATCTTTCATATCCTTACTAATGCTTGGCAAAGATACGGATAATAAATGAAGAACTAATAATGAAGAATGAAGAATTTCCTTCTCCTAAGGCGAACAGGACGATACATAAGAAGGAAATAAGAGAATCTTCGCCCTACTGCCAAAAAGAAAAGAACGAAAAATTCATCATTTCTCGTTCTTTCTTCTCAATTCCTCAATTTTTAATTCTCAATTCTCAATTTTCAATTCATCACGAGCACCTCAGCACTTGGCCGGGCCTCAATATCGTCCGTCGGGTAATGCGGTTCAGCTTGCACAGGCGGCTTACGGTAGTACCCTGCCGCGCGGCAATCTTGCTCAGCGTGTCTCCCCGCTTAACCTTGTAATACAAGCCCTTGCCCGAAGCTCCCTTCGCAGTCGACTTGTTTTTATGGAATGTATACGTATCGGCTACAATATCCTGTTTCTCAAAGTTGAACATATCAGCCGGATTCAGCCGCACGCCTAGGAATTGCACCTCAAAGTGCAGGTGCGACCCCGTGGAGCGCCCCGTGTTGCCTCCCAAGGCAATAGGCTCACCGGCCTTCACCAGCTGGTCCACCTTCACCAATTGCTTGGAAAGGTGACCGTAAACCGTCTCAAGACCATTGTCATGCCGAATCACCACGTACTTGCCATAGCCGCGACGTCCCTGATTCTTCACAATACGCACCTTACCGTCGAACGCGGCCCGGATGGTGTCGCCCACATACACCTTCACGTCCAGCCCATAATGGCTGCGGCGACGGCGCGGGCGGTAGCCGAACACGTCTGTGATGCGGGTATGCTCGGTAGGCATGCAAAAGCCGGTGAGGTCGAAAGTAAAAGTACTGGGGATGATGGAGTCGGGATAGCAACGCACCGTCTCGTTGTTCCAACTGCCGGCATAAAGGTCGAGGGAGGGATAAAGCGATTGTTCTGCACGTATCTGGCGCTGCAGAGCCAGTGAGTCTATGCTCTTGAGTTTCCGGTCGATGGGTGCCTGACGGGCTATAAGGTCTTGTGCCGCAGCATCCAGGCTTGCCGTTGCCACCACGGCTGCCAACACTGCTTTAATCCATTTCAAATTCATGCCTATTTCTCGGTTCGTTGCGGCATCCGGGGCATGTTTCCGTCCCCCGACGCCTTGTTTAACAAAAAATTCTCCCAAAGGTAGCATTTATTTATGAAAAAGCGAGCACCTTATTTTATTTTTTTAAGATAGCAAGCACCTTACCGACGAGCAGGACAACAAACAACACGCTGATTACAAACAGTGTAGCAGAAAACATGTTTTACAACACATTCATGATATTCTGCTCCAATCCGTCAAAAAAAATAGAGACCGCCCCAAAGGAACGGTCTCCGCAAACAAAACAAACAAACGGTCGGCGTAATGGCCGACACTGTTCGGCACGGTTACACTCAACCTATGCCGGGAATATGCGCCTCACGGCGGATATATTATCATTGGGGATTGGCATCTATGCGGGCGGCGCGGATGCGCAAAACCGTCCGGCGCGGGGCAAAGCCGCCCGTGCCGTTCTCGCCCGTATACACATTGCCCGTGCCACTTTCATAATACCGGAATTGCCCGCCGTCTATATAAGCCTTAGTGGCGCGAGCGTAGTTTTCGTTTTCATATGAATTCCAAATATAATCTCCTTCTCCTGCTGCAGACGACCAGTAATAATTTTGCTGGAACTCGGTGTACTCTGCATAGTAAGCCCGAAGGATACGCTCCAACTCACGGATGCCAGGCAGATACCATTTGTGGTTGGGCACGTTGCCTTCCGCATCACGCTTGTTCTTTAGGTAGCAATATCCGGCAGCGGTCTTAGGCTTGCTGTTCAAGTCCAAATGAGTATAAGAGTAAGTTGTTGTAGGAAACCATCCTCCTGTCGAGCCCTGTACGCTTTCCACTTCATTGGCAATCTTTTCTGTAAACTCATGCCCTTCATAGAAATTGTTACTGCAATATGTAGTACCTAATCCCCCTAATCTTCCTATTGTAGTTCCGCTCCCTCCGGTGTAGTCTTCCCAAGGCAACCCGTCATAAACCTGGTTGTCGGTGTATTCGTTCAATGGGTCTCCATGGTCCAAGTATTCTTCATGGGCTTCTATATAAAACTTCTTATCGACCACACCTTCTGCCTCGTCGCCCGCATCGCCGGCAATGAACTCTACTTCCAGCAGCCTCGCCTGTTCCAGCACCAATGTACGGTTTTCTTTCTCCTGCCCGTTCTCATAGTAGGTCAGCTGGACGGTGGCGGTGCGGGTACGCGGGTCGTTCGATCGCAGGTGCCACACGTCCAGGTTTTCATCCACATAGAAATAAATGCGGTCGCGGCTGGCGGTAATGTCTATACTTGTATTGCCGGCCAAAGTACGTGTCACCAGGTCTGTGGTGAAATATTTCCGCTTGCCGTTTCCGGAGTGCCAAGGCTCGCCGGTAGCCATCAGTTCGGGGCCGCTTGCCACACCGGGGGCTGTGCCGGCTTCCATATCGCTTGCCGGCACTTTCTCCATACGCACCCACGATGCTTCATCGGGATTCAGAATCTCCACCGTCATCTTTTGCTCTACCGGGGCTGTAGGATTGGTCTGGAAGAAATACACATCCATGGGCACCACGTTGAAGTGGCTGTCCAGCGTGCGGTCTTTCAGCATGGAGACGAAGTAGGGGTTAGACTCGGTGATGTTGACCCGCGTGTCGAAAGTAATGTGTTCGGGGTTGTTGCCAGCCTTTACAATGCCCCGGATGGTGACGTTGTTCTTATACTGCTTGTTGCGCATCACCTTGAAGTTGTCCGTATGGTTGGCACCCAAGTAGAGAGTATAGGTAGCCTCGTAGCTGGCACCGTTGTAGGTGATGTAGTTGCCCGAGAACTGAAAAGCCAGCGAATTGTCCTTGTCGGCCAACTCAGGCTTGTATTGCTGCTTCTCGTCTTCGGAGATGCCCTCGGGGTAGGAATAATCCGGTTCTCCGGGTTCTTGCAGGTTCTCGAATATATAAAATGTGTACTCCAGCACGCCCCGGCCGTTTTGGATGGTCTCTACCGACGAGGGCGGCAGCTCAAAGTCCTCCTTGCCCAATGCGGCAAGATTGGTCTCCGCCGCATTGTCTTGCTTGAAACAGGTAGACAGGGGAACATTCAGTACCCTGCAGTCCGTCACCGTCAACTGCGGCAAAGCACCCGTCACGTCCGAATGCTCCGAATTGATTTGCAAAGCGACATCGATACGCGCCATCAACGCCTTGAGTGCAACGTCGATAGATTGGGCGGTGTTCGTGCTGGTCAAGTCTACACCGTCCATCCGCGCATACATCGGCATGCCGCTCTCGGGCACTTGAGTAGTGATGTACCGTCCGAGTTCCGGCTTATATATAAAGTTTTCCAACGCATCCATGTTAGCGATATTGACAGGTGGCATGTCTGTCCCGCCATATTCGAAAGTGCCGTCCACCACATTGGCCACGGCAATAACAGTTGCCGTCCGGGCTTTCTCTTGGTCGGCCCATCCCTCACGGTCGATGTTCATCACCGTCTTACCATCGCGGATGTTACGGTAGCCTTGGAAGCGGTGACGGTCGGCTGTCTCCAAATAATTGCCTTCGGCATCGAAGATAAACACATGTAGCGACTTGATTTCCTGTTCTTCCGGCGTCTTTACGTCCGTGCCCCGGGTGGTCACAACAAACTGATCCATCAGCCCATCGGCAGATATGTTGAGTTGCAGGCCTCCGCTGCCGATGGCATAATCGGGAGCTTGTACAAGATCTTCCTGCACGCAGGCCGAAACCGCCAGCAAGCAACAGGCCGCGATGAGGATGTTATGTAAAATGGTCCGTTTCATACTGTAGAATTATCTATAAAGTCCGTTTACTCAAAGGTGATGTCGCTGTCGCCCCCGTCTTCCCATTGCTGGTTATTGTCTACAATGAAGTTCAGCACAAACGAGTCGCCGATAAAATTCAGCTGAGCGGTGTAGATGGTGCCACCCGACGGCTGGAAGTTCTCCGGACGAGGAAATGTTTGCGTCCGCTCTACAGAATCTCCAAAGCTGTAGGTAATAACCAATTCTAACTGTCCCAAGTAGCCGTCGTCCGCACTCGTTTTGTTTAGGTTCGACACCAATAACAAGGTTTTATCACCAATCTCCCGCACCGATTCCAAACCGCTTATATCCACATCATCCTCACTGCTGTCACCTAAAATGGTGTAAGTCCCGTAGAACGTCTCGTCCGGAAAGTCATACCCACGGTCGAAGTCTATCGTCACCGATTTGTAGAACTTCCCCCGCAGCTTGAGAGAGTGAATCGTTACCGGATTGCCCGGGTTGCCGTCTTCATCAACATTGTAGTTGTTCACCTGGAAGTTTAAGCCCGTCAGCAGATGCAGGAAGTTGAGTTGTACCTGCCCTGCGTTGCGGGTCACGTCTATGGATTGCGCCACCATGGCATCGGGCACCTGCGAATCATCTAAAGGAGTATTCTCATCAGTACTATTGAAAGGGATGGAGAACTTCACGCTGGGCGCGCCCAAATCATCTTCTCCGGTCATCACGGTGAAAGCATCGCAAGGATAATAAGCAAAGAAAGAATAATAATAGTCGGTCGGCTCATACCACTGCTTCAATGGTGTATAAGTGCAGGAACCGTCAGCATAAGCCACCTCTTGCTGATAGAACACTTCGGGGCGGCACAAATTCTTCTTTGTATCCCAGAGCACGTTTCCGGAAGCAGAATTCAAGGTCTGGTCGTCCGGCCTTGTCTGCGCTAGGCAATAACCCAGCACACCGAAGGAAGTTCCCTCCGCCAACTGGCTGAGAGGCGCACGTGTGCCCACCTCCACCTCGAAGGTAGGCGTACCGAATGTTATGCTCTTGTCAGATAGGGTTGGCAGTTCATCGCTCAATTCTTCTTGACTGCAAGCAGCCAAAAACAACAGTGCAACTGCCAAGACAAAGCATGTATGACTTCTTTTCATATCCATAATCTCCTATATCCTTTATTCCACGGTAATAATACCTCCCATCGATGTTCCCCATTGGGCTACGTTGACGGTGAAGATGATGTTGTTTCCCTTGAAGTTCAGTGTGTATTGGTAGCTCTTGCCAGCCTCCCACCGAGTAACGGTTGCAGGTAGTTGAACCTGTCTGCCACTTACAGAAGCACCATCCAAATTATAACTGATAGTCAGTGTTATGTTCTCAGCAACATCCTGTGGAATCACCAGCAAATCGCCCAGCAGGTCGGTTGGATTAGCAGAAAGCACAATGTTCCCCATACTATCATAGCTACCGGTAGTTGCATTACTCCAGGTAGAAGGGCTTTGGAAATCTCCTAAAATGTCTACACCGGCAAGAGCAACAGAAAAAATCGTAGCATTGCCCCCTTCTACTGTGGCCGTAATATTCACTTTCGCCAACTCATGCCCGAACTCCAGCCCCACCGGAACTATCGCACTTGCATCCGTATGGCGTATCCCCGTCTTCCGCGCCGTCATCAAGTCCACCGCCGCATCGCCCGTCTTCGAGGCATCGAAACCTGTCACGGTGAGGGTGCCATCCTGCGTACAAGAGGCAGTGATGCCCGTAGCCGGATACACCGCATAAAAGTCATACTCCGCGCCAAGCACCCAGTAGCGGTCGCCGCCCGCGTAGTTCCATGTGCCACCGTCGTAGGTGACAGGGACATTGTCGAAGGGCTGGCCTTTGCCGTTCGCACTGGTGTACCAACCCCACACGGAGAAAGCATCACCGCTTTGAAAGCTGCCCTCCACCGCCGCACGGGTCACCGCCGGAGTGCGGAAAGAGATGGCGGCATTGCCGTGGCCAGTGCCGTCCGACAACTCATTGGTGCAGGAGACGGAGCCAAGCAGCAGGGTGATGCCAAGGAATAGTGTTGAAAGATTACGTCTCATATCGGATAGGAATATTGTTGTGATACTGTTTCTTGAGAGGGTGTTCTCACCGTCCGTTGAGATATCTCTCTCACCGCTCGGTGAGAACACCCTCTCGCCGCCGGTGAGGCATTCCTCTCATCGGGCGATGCGAAGATATTCTCACAAAATGGGGTGATTAGCCCAATTGGTGGTCGCCGTCATCTTCATTGCCGCCTCCGGTAGAACCGCCACCGGAGATGGTTGCGCCTACAGTTACTGGGCGCGGCAGCTCGAAGGAACGCGGCGCTTTGGTCAGCGTGCCGCTGCTTCCGGCATACTGCGTGGTCACCTTCACCAGCCACTCGCCTTCAGTGATGCCGGCGGGCAGGCTGAACTGCAACTTCTTGGGGGTGTTGGGCGATATCTTCGCGGCGGGAATGAAGAAGGTGGTGTCCGGGGCGTCGGCCTTGGTGAGGGTGACGCCTACCAAGGGGTCGCTGCCCACTACCTTCAGCCCGTTTCCGGTGATAACGGCCATTTCGCCCGGCTCCATGTCAAGGGGCAGGCGGGTCATCACGCCGCCTTGCTCCACCTCCTGGCTGAAGGCGCTGGTCATGCCGGCTATGTAGGGGCCGGTGGCAACAGGTTGCAGGAAGAGTTGCAGCTTGGCCTTACCGAGGGCTTCGGCCAGCACGGGGCCTTGGCGCAAACTGGCGTAAACGCGGATGCGCTCGCGGTCTACGGGCAGCGACAGTTCGCTCTCCATCACCACGCCACTGGCCATGGGCTGGGCGTAACAGAAGGGTGTGCTGACGCAGAAGCCGCTGGCCACAGCGTCGGCCATCACCTCCATGGCCACCTTCAGTGCACCGAGCACCTTGGTAGGCTCCTCGCCCAGGCGGTCGGCGGTGGCGGTGGCAATGTCGTCCAGCGTGAGCGACGTGCTCTGCGTCTCCACCTTCACGGTGTAGTCATCGTCCACGTCCGTGGTGAGGGTGTTGGGGTAAGCCTTTAGGTTAAGGTCGAGTGTAAATTGTTGTGCCATAGCGTTGTTCTCCTATACTTTAGTGTTGTTAATACTCGTAAAGCAAATAGGTTCTATGGCGGGTTGGGGAAGTAAGGGGGATAGGATTAACTATGAGCAGAAAGTTTCTTAAGATTCCGACGGGTATTCCAAAAAGAAATGATATGCAATGCAGCCTTCTTTTCATCCACATAATAATAGAGAACAAAAAGTTCATGAACAGGCAAACGCCGTATTTGCCTACTCGATGTATCTAGTGCCGGTACTCGCGAGCCTATATAAGGGAAATGAGCCAGCAACTTAGTGCAATGCTCTACTTTCTGGTTCAGTTTCAAAGAAGTTTGCTCACCAAATTCCAAATAACCGGTAAGTAAGGCATTACGATATTCATTTGCTGCCTTAGAATGCCATATTACTTTAACCATGGCAGTTCCTCCCGCATTCTTCTGTGTACTTCTTCATCAGATATACCAAGAATTCCTGCATCCATCTCTGTTTCAAAGAAAGCTATGTCTTGTTTAACTTGTTCAAGTTCACCGGGTTGAAACACGCCATCAATACATTCTTCATTGTTTATCGCAACATAACAGTTATAACACACTTCCTCAATATTGCGTGATTCTCGTATTCCTTTAATCAAGTTCTCTTTAAATGCATCCAGTTCCATCGTCGTCATACCCATGTCTCCTTTCCTATTAATGATTGCATCTGCAAAGATACTCCTATTTTCCTTATTTCCCAATACGCCAAAGAACTTTCGGGCGACAGGCGCCCTTGGTAGCCTGCGGGGCGGTCGGGCACCGCAGGCTGATAGATATTCTACTATTAAAAGATATTACTGTACAGTCAGATTTGTATCGTTAGCATCCTGCCAGTCGTCTGTTACAGAAGCTGTGAATTCGATAGGCTCCAAGCCTGCGATGATTGCACCGTTAACCATAGCGGTATAGTTGTAACGGAAGCCCGGCTTCCAGCCTTCTGTATCCGGAGAGGTCAAATCAATAGTGAACTCCTTGCTATTAGCACCGTCGGCAGTATTTATGCCATCACCGGTAATCGTAGCGGTAAATGAAACTTGAATCTTATCAGAAGCATCTGTTCCAGGAACTGCCTGCGGAATAACCAGTTTGAATTGTTGAGGATCTTCATTTGTGATTGCTGCCACATGGTAAACATCATCAATGTCTTCATAGGAATAATCTGCATCAGTGCCGCCCGTCCAAGTGGCAGTACCATTATAAGTACCTGTTGCACCTGTCTGGATAGCACCTGTAACCTTGAGGCCAGTAATAGCAACCGTATATTCCTCGCCATCTGTTGTATAGAATGTGAAGCCAACTTGAGACAGCATGTGGTCAAAATCCAAGCTTACAGGACTTTCAGGAGCATCAGCAGAAGCATCACCCGTTCCCAAAGCTGCAATCAGATCCTTAGTATCATCAAGAGTATAGCTTGAAAAAGTCAAAGTCTGCGTAGCTGCATTGAACGTTGCACCATCCAGTTTTCCACCTACACCATTAGCATACGCGCCAAAGCGATAGTAGTTACCTACAGACCAATAATATGTCACAGTGCTCAATTCATTGTTGAATACCTGCCCTGCCCAATCCGCTGGAGTCGAAGAACTTTGATTAGTTCCAAAGTTTCCAAATACATAGTAGTTTCCAGTGCTCAAGTCATCACCATCTACTTCTGTCACAGCCTTTGTGGTATTGTTTACAAAGGATGTAAAGTTAATGGCAGCGCTCTCCGGCACGCTCACCACCTCTTCGTTCGTACAGCTTGCCAAGGCTGCTACAGCCACGCCAAGCAAAAACATACATTTTTTCATACTTACATGTGTTTAATTAAACAATCTATTATCATAATCTCTCAATCATATTACTCCAGCGGCAAGGGGATGTCCACATAGTCGCCCCAATTGTCCACCGTCACGTCGAAAGCACCTTCGCCTGCCGTCCCTTCCTCGTCCGTCACCTCGATGCCCGACACCGTGATGACCCCGCCTCGTGGCTGACCCTGCACCTGGTCGGTAACATCGAACTCAAACTCTTTGTACTGCCCGTTGGTGAGGCGCACCTGCAGGTTGAGGTGATAGGCGGCAAGCGAACCGTCGGCACGGGTGTAGTGGTCGCCCGGATAGTTGGGCACGCCAAACGAATGCACCTGTGCCTCGGCGCCATAGCCGGTCAGCCGGCAGTCGAACATCACCGTGGCGGCTTCGTTGCCCGTGTGCCCGTCCGTCAGGTAGACACTCTCGGCCATACCGGCCAACGCGCCGCGCGCCAAAGCCACGTATTGCAGTCCGCGACTGAACTCGTAGCGCACCAGGTAAGTGTAGACCAGCGGGCGCATCTCCACCTGCAGCTGCACGGGGGCGAGAGTGCGCTCGGCCACGTGGTCGTCTTCAAAGTGACCGTACAGCATGTCCGGCTGGTTGACGGTGCGCTCCTCGGCATGAAGCTCCCGGAAACCGGCGCGCGTCAAGGTGCGGGTGGAAGCCGTGGCATCTGCCGCCGCCTCGAAGCCGCTGAACACGATGTACTCCGTGTCGTTGTTATAGAACAGCAGGTCGTGCGTGCCTTCGGGAAGCGAAAGGATGCGTCCGCCCTCAGCCTTTAAGTTGGTCTGACCAAGCGATTCACCCTTATCGGCATAGATTACCACGCGCACGCCGCTGGCGATGGTAGGCCTCAGGTCGTTGTAATCCAACGCCCAAGCCTCGTCCCATTCTTCCTGCCACTGGTGGTCATAGGCGCGCTCCCACTCTTGCTCCCAAGTGGTCAGGGCATCCACCTTGACGGATAGGGAATGCTCGTCGTGGTTGTAGCACAGGTCTTTGCGGCAACCTACCAACAAAAGCATCAAAATGAAGAACGAAGAATGAAGAACGAAGAATTTACGCGCTTGATGAAAAAGTAAAGCCCTATTCTTCATTCTTCGTTCTTCATTCTTCATTATACGATATGTTTTCATCGTCTGCCTCCTTTCTCCGTCCAGCGGCCAATGTTCCACACCCAAGCAAAGCGCAGTTTCACCGGGCCGAAGTAATTCATGCGGCTGCTCTGCTGGTAAACGTAGTGCCCGTCAATAGGCAGATATTCATCGTACCACGTACGCATATAGCCCACGCCGATGCCGGCCTCGAAGGCAAAGTACTTGCCTACGGGAAACAGGTAGCCGTAGGTTAGCCCCACCAACACGACTTCACCCTTGTAGCCGCGCCCGCCATTCTCCAGGTCGTACCAGCCACCGCCCACCATCAGGCCGACGTAGTGCCCCCGGCGTTTACCTTGCGGCTTGATCCAATAGCGTCCTTCGGGCAAGATGGTAGCCAGCTGATAGTATTTGTGCTTCGAATTGTTATGCCACCAGGCCATGTTGCCCTCCACGGCAGCCGACCAGTGCTTGTTGAAACGGTACTCCACCTCGAGCGAGGGCATCAGCACGGCATCATACAGCAGGTTGGTCTTGAGGTACCAAGGCGAGGTGACGTATTTGCGTCCCGCCACCACCATGGTCGTATCGGGATGCGAAGGCGGTGCAACAGGATGCGGCGTGCCACCCGATGCCCTTGCAGGCAACGGAAGCACAGCCAACAAAGCCCCTAAACAGAATAGAAGGAATAACCTGTTCATATTTCTCAGATTAGAGGAGGAAGGCAAATGAAATATGCGTATATTTGCATAGGCCTTTTATCCCTCGTTTCAAGCAGGGGACAAAGATATTTTACTATAATAACATATGCAAATTAATAACGCCTATTTTTAAGGACAGATTGTACTTTTAACTCCTAATTTTGAAATTAAGTTAACAGAAAAACAGCTGACGATTAAAAGGTATCAGCTAATAGCCGCCCAATTGACATTGGTTTTGCGAAGAAGTTTCAGCTGGCGCCACAGCACTTCGTTTTCGGGGAGGGTGCCTTCGGGGTCGGCATCCACTACCCGCTGCGCCACCTCGCGGACGTGTTGCAGGAGTTGGCCATCGCGGGCAATGTCGGCTATCTTCAGGTCGAAGGCAATGCCGCTCTGCTGGGTGCCTTCCAAGTCGCCGGGACCACGGAGTTTCAGGTCGGCCTCGGCTATCTCGAAGCCATCGTTGGTGCGCACCATGATCTCGATGCGCTTGCGCGTATCTTCAGACAGCTTGTAGCCGGTGACAAGGATGCAATACGACTGGTCGGCACCCCGCCCTACCCGGCCGCGCAACTGGTGCAACTGGGAAAGGCCGAAACGCTCGGCATTCTCGATAATCATGACCGAGGCATTGGGTACATTCACCCCCACCTCAATCACCGTGGTAGCCACCATAATCTGTGCCTCGCCTGACACAAACCGTTGCATCTCGGCATCCTTTTCGGCCGGCTTCATCTGCCCGTGCACCTTGCACACCGTGCAGTCGGGGAAGGCCTCACACACATGTTGATAGCCTTCTTCCAAGTTCTTCAAGTCTATCTTCTCGCTCTCCTTAATCAAGGGGTAGACTATGTAGACCTGCCTGCCCTCGGCAATCTGCTTGCGCACGGAGCGGTACAAACTTTCTCGATGGCTGTCGAACTGGTGCAAAGTAGCAATAGGTTTGCGCCCCGGCGGCAGTTCATCAATGACGGACACGTCCAAATCGCCGTAAAGCGTCATGGCCAAGGTGCGCGGAATGGGGGTAGCTGTCATCACCAGCACGTGGGGCGGCTGCACATTCTTCGTCCACAACTTTGCCCGCTGCGCCACGCCGAAGCGGTGCTGTTCATCAATGACCACCAACCCTAGGGAAGCAAAGTTTACCGTATCCTCTATCACGGCATGGGTACCTATCAGGATATCCACCTCCCCCGTCAGCAGCCCGTCAAGAATGGCTTGGCGGCGTTTGCCTTTCACCGAACCGGTCAGCAACTCCACCCGCACGTCCATACCGTACAGCAATTCGCGGATGGTGTCATAATGCTGGTTGGCCAATATCTCAGTGGGTGCCATGAGGCACGCCTGGTAACGGTTGTCCAATGCGATAAGCATGGTCATCAACGCCACCAGCGTTTTGCCGCTACCCACATCGCCCTGCAGCAGGCGATTCATCTGCCTGCCCGACCCCAAGTCATAGCGTATCTCTTTCAGCACCCGTTTCTGCGCACCGGTCAGGGCAAAAGGGAGGTTACGGGTATAAAATGTATTGAATATGTCGCCCACCTTGCCAAACACAAAGCCGCGATAACGCCGCTGGCGGTCGCGTGCATAGCGCAGGATGTTGAGCTGCACGTAAAACAGTTCTTCAAACTTCAAGCGGTACTGTGCCCGGCGCAACAAGTCGGCATTGCCGGGAAAATGGATGTTTATCAGTGCCTCCGTCAGAGGCATCAGGCGGTTGGCCGCCAAGATAGCAGGAGAAAGCGTTTCGGGCAAAGGCTCGCGCAACAACTGCACCACCGAGGCCATCATCTTCTCAATGACGTGCGAGTTGAGCGAACTGCGCTTCATCTTCTCGGTAGTGTTGTAGTAAGGGCGCATGCCCATGGCGGAAGGCTTCACCTCGGCAGCGGCATCTACATCGGGATGGGCAATGTTGAAGCGCCCGTTGAAAACCGTAGGCTTGCCGAATATGATATATTCCTGATGCACCTTATACTTGCCCAAGACATACTTGATGCCTTGAAACCATACCAGGTCGATAATGCCCGTACCGTCGGAAAAGTGGGCAATCAGCCGATGCTGCCTGCCCTCGCCTACCGACTCAAAGCTGAGAATCTCGCCCTTCAGCTGGATGTAAGGCATGGAGCCATCTATCTCGCGGATGGTGTAGATGCGGCTTCTATCTACATATTTGTAAGGGAAATAATACAACAAGTCGTGCAGGGAGTAAATGCCGACTTCTTTATTGAGTATAGCCGCCCGCTGCGGCCCTACGCCTGTCAGGTACTTTATGTCTCGTGTCGTCAAATCGAACATGCTGCACCTGCCAACGCTTCTGCCACCTTCAAGTCGAAAGGAGTGGTTATCTTTATGTTTTCACGGTTGCCCTCCGTCAGGTACACCGGCACACCCATGGCCTCTACCACGGAAGCATCGTCGGTGAAAGCAGGCGTATAAGGCTGTGCATATGCCTCCTTCAACAGCGCAGAATCAAACACCTGCGGAGTCTGCACCAGCCTGTAGGCATCACGGCTCACGGTCCGGCTACTGTCCCCCTCTATCTGGCGAAGGGTCTCCACCACCGGCACCACCGGCACCACGGCACGCTTCTCCGCCGCCAAGCGGAAACAACGGGCAATGACTTCTTGCGACACAAACGGGCGCACCCCGTCGTGCACCGCCACCCATCCGGGCGCCTCTACCAGCCGAAGCCCGTTGCGCACGGAGTGGAAGCGCGTCTCTCCGCCATCAGCCACCATGTGGGGGAGGCTGAAGCCATGCTCCCGACACAACTTCTGCCAATAATCCTGCTGGTCGCAAGGCAATACCAAGACAATACGCATCGCCGGATTATAAGCATAAAACGCCTCCAGCGTGCGCATCAGCACAGGCTTCCCGCCTACAGGCAAGAATTGCTTGGGGAGGTCTGCACCCATGCGTAGTCCTTTGCCGCCGGCAACAATAATGGCATACTCCATTTCAATTGAGAATTAAAAATTGAGAATTGAAAAATTCCAACCGCTCAAAAAGAGTAATCTTTCTCTATCTCCGTTAGGAATAATTTTTCAATTCTCAATTTTTAATTTTTAATTTACCGGATGCACATAGCTTCTTCCAGCTCTTTTACCTTCTCTTTGCCTACCATCAATTCCACCAGTGCCAAGGCAAACTTAATGGAAGCGCCGGGGCCTTTGCCGGTCACAATGTTACCATCGCGCTCTACCATGGCGCCGGTATATTCGGCTCCTTCCAAGTATTTGTCGAAGCCGGGATAGCAGGTAGCCTTCTTGCCCTTCAGCACGCCCAGCTTGCCAAACACCATGGGGGCGGCACAAATGGCAGCCATAGGCTTGTCTTCCTCGGCAAACTTCAAGATAAGGTTACCCAACTCCTTGCATTCGGCCAACGTCGTAGCACCCGGCAGTCCGCCCGGCAATACAATAAGGCTGGCATCGAAGAAGTCGCAGTTGGCAATATTCTTATCGCAGAGCACAGGCACGCCGTGGGCGCCCTTCACAATCTCATCGGGCGTCACCGACACCATCTCCACATTTAGTCCTGCACGTCTCAAGATATCCACCGAAGCAAAGGCTTCCATTTCCTCGAAACCATCGGCAAAAAACACATAAATTGTACCCATAATCGTATCTCCTCTATTTTAAGTTAAAATAATATGTAATCGTACCCATCTGGTTGTCCACCCCGTCGATGGCGTTGAAGCGTGCCTTTTTGGCCGCATCTTCCGCCGCTTTGCGCAGAGCAGGATTCACCGTATTGGTCTGGCGGTTGATGCTGGTAGCTATCACCTCGCCTGCCGGATTCACGGTAATGGTGACCACAACCCGGCCCTCATCCTGCACATTATACACCGGGCGCGGCAATCCGCCTTCGCCTATGGAGCGTCCGCCCAGGTCAAAGGTGCCATATCCGCCCACGCCGGTGGTTTTGCCTTGCGAAGCATTGCCTGCGGCACTCCCTTGCAAACCCTCGCCCGATGTATTACCATGGCTCTGCATTTGCGCACCCTTGCCAAAAGCGCCTGCCACCCGCCTGCGGGCAGCTTCTTCGGCTTCCTTGCGCATGCGTTCGGCTTCTGCCTCAGCTTTCAGGCGGGCTTCTTCGGCCTTCTCCGCCTCAGTTTTCTCCGGCTCAAGGGTCACGGTCTCTTCGTAATCCTGCGTCAGCAGTTCGGGGGCTGTCGCCGCCTCCACTTCGGGCACAGGCGCAGCCTCGGGCATCACCTCCACATCCACCAGCGAGGGGTCGGCCAAGCCTCCCGCATCGGGCACCTCGCCCAGCATCACCGGCATGCCGCTTTCCTCCTCAGGCAGTGGCCTCTGGAAACTCATCAAGAACAAAAAGCATACCAAAAGCACATGCACCAACACGGCGCCTGCCCAACCTATATACTTTCCTTTCTTCTTGCGGTCTGCCATAAAGCTATTTTAATGAAGAACTAATAATGAAGAATGAAGAATTTTGTTGATTCTTCCATCCCATTCCATTCTCAATTTCACATTTTCAATGCGCCTCCGGAGGCCGGGTGGCCAATACCATCTTGAAGTGGTTCTCGTTGGCAATGTTCAGCACCTTCACTATCTCTCGGTAGGGCACCGACTCATCGGCATACAAAGCCACATACATCTCCGGTTCGCGCTCCGCACACCCTTGCAAGAAGGGTGCCAGCTCGTCCACACTCAGCGGCTGCTCCTTGTCGTTGCCAAATGCCGCGTAGTAGTTCAAGTCCTTGTCGATAATCACCCGCGTCAACGGCTTGGCCGACGTCTGCTGCTTGCCTTGGGGCAACAGCACCTTAATGGCATTGGGCGACACCATGGTCGAGGTAATCATAAAGAATATCAGCAGCAGGAAGATGACATCCGTCATGGATGCCATGCTGAAAGCAGGTGATATTTTGGCGTTGCGTTTTAACACTGTTCAAGTTCCGTTATCGGGGGTTATTACTTGTTTGCCTGTTGCGACGGTTCGTTCAGCAAGTCCATAAAGGCCATCGTCTTGCCTTCCATCTTGTTCACCACGCCATCCACCAGCGTCACCAGGTAGTTGTAGGCAAACATGGCTATGATGCCCACTATCAGTCCGCCCACGGTGGTTATCATGGCCTCGTAAATGCCGCCGGACAGCAGGGTGATGTCTATGTTGTTTCCGGCATTGGCCATCTCAAAGAAAGCCTTCACCATGCCCGTCACCGTGCCCAGGAAGCCTATCATGGGCGCACCGCCGGCAATGGTGGCCATAATGGTCAGCCCTTTCTCCAGCTTGGCCACCTCGAAGTTGCCCACATTCTCTATGGCGGCCTGCACGTCGTTGACGGGGCGCCCCAAGCGGCTGATGCCCTTCTCTATCATGCGTGCCGAGGGCGTGTCCACCGCCCGGCAATAGGCCACGGCAGCTTTGATTTCCCCGCTCTGGATGTAGTCCTTTATCCTGTCCATAAACGTAGGGTCTTCCTTGCCGGCCTTGCGTATCACGTAGTTGCGCTCAAACAAAATGTAGAAACACAGCACCGACAACACGGCCAGCACAATCATAATCCAACCGCCCTTCACCGCCATGTCCCACAAGTTCATCTCGTCGGCTACGGCCACGGGGGTCAGCACGGGGTTATCGCCCGCCATACTGTCAGAGAGAGCCGGCACGGCCTGCGCCAGCAAAGCTATAGCATTCATCGGCCAAGACATTTTTTATATTCCTGAATGGTACGTTGCAGTCCCAGGTACAAGGCATCGCTTATCAGCGCATGGCCTATGGACACCTCGTCCAGCCAAGGAATGTTTTTATAAAAGAAATTCAAGTTCTCCAGGCTGAGGTCGTGTCCCGCGTTCAGGCCCAAGCCCAACTTGCGCGCCACCTTGGCAGCCTCCACAAAGGGAGCCACCGCCGCCTCCTTGTCCTTAGCATAAGCCGAAGCATAGGGCTCGGTATAGAGCTCCACCCGGTCGGCGCCGGCCTTGGCGGCATACTCTATCATCTCAGGGTCGGTCGACACAAACACCGACGTGCGGATGCCCGCGTTGTTGAACCCGTCCAGCACCTCGCTCAGAAAGTTAAAGTTGGCCTTCGTGTCCCATCCCGCATTCGACGTCAGCTGCGTAGGGCTGTCGGGCACCAGCGTCACCTGGTGAGGCTTCACTTTCAGCACCAAGTCTATAAACTCAGGCGACGGGTAACCCTCGATGTTAAACTCCGTGCGAAGCAACGGGCGCAGGTCGAAAACATCCGACTTGCGGATGTGCCGCTCGTCGGGGCGCGGATGCACCGTAATGCCGTCTGCGCCAAAAGTTTCACAATCCAACGCCACCTTCACCACGTTCGGCACATTGCCTCCACGGGCATTCCTCAAGGTTGCAACCTTATTGATATTCACGCTTAATTTTGTCATAGTCTCGCTTATAGTTTGCGGCAAAAGTACAAATAATAGTGATACAATAACCGCTTTATGGGAAAAAAATAGCATCTTTGCAAAATCATAACATATCAGACAGAACATGAGATTCGCCATATTCGGAAACAACTACCAGGCCCGCAAGTCCGTCCACGCGGCCACCCTGTTCCGCCTGCTGGAACGGCACCACGCCAAGCTGAGCATCTGCCGAGAGTTTCACCAATTCCTTACCCGCGAAATGCACCTCACCCTGCCCCCTGCCGAACTGTTCGACGGCGACGACTTTCAGGCCGACATGGTCATCAGCCTCGGGGGCGACGGCACTTTCCTGAAAGCCGCCAGCCGCGTGGGCGCCAAAGGCATCCCCATCCTGGGCATTAATACCGGCCGGTTGGGCTTCCTTGCCGACATCTCCCCCAAGGAAATGGAAGAGACCTTGGACGAAATATACAGCAACCACTACAAGATAGAAGAACGCAGCGTACTGCAACTGCGCTGCAACGATGCGGCACTGATGCAGTCGCCCTACGCCCTCAACGAGATAGCCGTGCTGAAGCGCGACAGCTCGTCGATGATAAGCATCCACACCGCCATCAACGGCGCCCCCCTCACCACCTATCAGGCCGACGGGCTCATCATAGCCACCCCCACCGGCTCCACCGCCTACTCGTTGAGCGTGGGAGGCCCCATCATCGTGCCCCACAGCAAGACCATAGCCATCACCCCCGTGGCACCCCACAGCCTCAACATGCGCCCCATCGTCATCTGCGATGATTGGGAAATCACCCTCGACGTCGAAAGCCGCAGCCACAACTTCCTCGTGGCCATCGACGGACGCAGCGAGTCGTGCCGCGAAGCCACCCGCCTCTCCATCTCGCGTGCCAACTACAGCATCAAGGTGGTAAAACGCTTCAACCACGTCTTCTTCGACACGCTGAGAACAAAGATGATGTGGGGGGCGGATGTGCGATAGAACGGGCCACAACAAGACAATACCTCCCGAACACCTGTTCCAACTTCTCCGGCCGATAATACACCGCCATGCCCACTCCACCATCAATACAGTTGTGGTGACTGAGCGATGACGTTGCCATCGGCATCCACGGTCAAGGTGGTTTCCAGATATTCCCCTAAGCCTTCATAAATATCAATTTCTATCTTGTCGCCCTGCGTCCACACGCTGCCCGTGCCGTCGGCGTTCTCCGACACACGGGTCTGCGGTTCCGTTCCCGCGACCCGCATGGCAGAGAAGGTGATGGGGTACGCCCCTTCGGGCAATGCCGTGCCTTGTTCCGCCAGTTCGTCCTGCGTACAGACGGCAAGGGTGAATGCAGCCAATGCGAGGAATAGGATATGTTTTATGTCGCTCATATTTAGTTTCTCTTTTATGAGCGTGCTTGGAAAAATTTGGAATGTGAGGAGGAGTTATCCGAGCGGGTCAAGCTATTCTCCCTGTAGCCAGTTCTTTTTCGAGGTATTCATAAACGTAGGCCGTGCTTTGCGTGTAAAGTCCCGTACACGGATTGGACAGGCGGTCGTATGTGTCCGATGTATAGAGCGTACGCATGGCTTCTTCCATACTCATGCCATGTTCTTCCATCAGCAGCAACACGATGTCCTTGGATATTTCCTCTATCATAAAAGTCTCTTTGGTCATAACGCATTTGTTTGGGTTAAATAACGAATGGCTTTCTCCGTGCCGAAAAAATACTGCATGGTCTGACCTTTCATGTATTTCAGCTCCTCCAAGAACTTGTCCATATCAATCAATCCGGAGACAACAACGCCCCTCCCTTCCGATGGCAGTAGGCGGTGAGGTCTTCCACCACATCCTCAAACGGGAGTGTATGCTCCACGTTATAGAAACGGTTTACAAAATCGAGCCCCTTGAAACGGTCCAAGTAGCGGTATGCCTGTGAATTGGTCAACGAATGCGCAGAAGCAAACTCGCTGATTACAGCTATGATATAAGCGATTTTGTTTTTGATGTCCTGGTTTATGTCCATTGTCCCCAGTTATTTGGTTATGTTGGACAAAGGTACACTTTCCCTCTCAAAAAACATCCTTTCCTCACACAAATCTTTCAAAGAACGCTCTGATTAGTATTTATTGGATTGTTTTTGTTTAATAGGCGTTTCCCGATTCGCCATCTTTGCCGTTGCCCGGTATCCAGTCCATGATGTCGGAGGTCACGCTAAGACGGGTCTTGTTTACGGTGATGTCATAGACGTATTTCTTGACTAACCGGGAAAAGAAGACCGCCTGCCTCTTGCAGGTGTTCGCAAAGGGCAGGCGGAATAATGGATAAAGATTCGTGTGTCTTACAGCAAAGCAGTGATGGCTGTAGCGGGTATCTCTAATTTGGAGAAGGCGAACATCTTTTTGCCGAGGTCTTTCAGGGAGGCTCCGATGTGATAGATATCCGTTCCATCAATAATCAGGAAGCGGTCGTGACACTTCTTGTAGGTGTGGATGACTATCGGGGGATATCTTTCAGCGCATTGTTCACATGCTTGCCGATTGTTTTGACATCACGAGCAAACAATTCAGCCAACTGTCCTCGGTTCAGCCAGACAGTCTCGTTTTCCAGCCGCACTTCCAACTTCACTTCGTTGTCGGGCTGGTATAGTATGATCTCTCCTTGATTCTCCATGGGTATAAAAATAAAACAATCCCCGATTTGAGCATCGTTGAGAGGCTTGGGGGCTCCTCAGTTAAAGCACTGCGGCAATTTTCCTGATGCTTGCAAGCCGTTCCATGAAAGACTTATCTTTCTTGGCAGCCTGCATATTATAATCCATCTGCAATCCGGTAAGAATATGCGCGGGGATACCCAAAGCGGCTTCCATAAGTAAAGCCGTGTTTGCTGTGACAGGTCGACGGCAATTCAACATGTCATTCAAGACTTTGTAGGAGATGCCTATTTCTTCCGCCAACTTCTTTTGCGAGATACCCCGGTATTCGATTTCCTCTTTGAGCAGTTCACCCGGATGTGTCGGTTCAGACGGTTCAAGGTTGTTGGCAATCATTTTTGGGTCTATTCCTTTAATCGTAACCATAGCAGAATCATTTATAATGGTTTGACAATTCCAATATATTGCAGATGTAAACAATCGTTTCAGAATCTTGGTCTGACACGGTAAATTCGATGCGGTATTGGTCATTCACCCTTATAGATGAAATGCCCGCCTTGTCACCTTTCAACACTTCGTAATTGAGAGAATGGATTGTGAACAATTCTTCGATGTTCAAGGCTCGTTTTAGGGTGTCTATGCGTTTTTGATATCTCTTCACGATGTCGGGTTGAAAACGGTGTTTCTTGTCGCCTTTTCCCGTTTCGTAAAGTTCACGCAAATATTCCTTGTCAAAAGTTACAATCATGTTGCTTATCGCTTATGGCACAAAGATAGGGATTTTCTCTCATTATCCACTAAAAAAGCGGATTTTTTAAATATTTTGAATACGACTCTTTCATTTGAACCTTAATACAAGCATATAATGCCCGACTTGTTATGCCGGATTACAAATCACGTGTGGTCTTGAAAGCAGCCACCCTGCGGGTGTGCGGGGCGACTGCAACCAATTTTCACCTTAACCTAACTGGTGGTCGCCATCATCCTCGCCACTTCCCGGATTGGTGGTAGTGCCGCCACCCGTGGAAGCCTTCACGCTGCTGCGGTCAATGCTCAACTCCACGCTGTTGGCGGCGTCGCGCATCTTCTGCTTGGGGGTGAAGACGATTTTCGGGGTTTTGAGGGCATCTGCCACGGTGACTTCCTCCGGGGTGTCCATCATCTTCGAGGGGACGACGAGACGGAGGTTGCCCAGCTCGGCCAGGTCTACGCTCATGCCCATTTTGAGGGCGTCGCACACCACGTTCGAGAGGCTGATGAGGGCGTTCTTCACGTCGCCTTCGGACAGCGATGTCTCGCGCACGATGCGCTCGATGACCATCTCGTCCGTCAGCTTCTGCTGCGACTTCACTTGGGCGTAATGCACGGTCTGTCCCTTGCGGTTGCCCACGTTCAACACTTTTGTCTTAATCTCAAAGTCCAACAT
>CASELH010000035.1 GCA_949288715.1 uncultured Bacteroides sp.
TGCAATTAACGCTTCTTTTCTTCGTGGACCAGCCAGGGCTTGAACCTGGGACCTCCAGATTATGAGTCTGTTGCTCTAACCAACTGAGCTACAAGTCCGGTGTATCGTTTTACGGATAGCGGATGCAAAGGTAGAACTTTTTGCCGGAATGTGCAAGTGTTTTGGGCAAAAAGGCATGTGCGGGGCTTAGAATTTATAGGTGCGCTTGGGATTTTTGGGGAACCAGCCTTTTTTTACCCGTTCTTCTTGCTCGAAAATCTCTTTGATGGACCAAAAGGAGGAAAAAGCAAAGACGCCCAACAAGGAAGCTATCAGTATGTTGTTCACGCAGAGGGAACCTATGATGCCTGCAATGCCCAGCAGAAGGAAAAACCACCAGCACCGTGTGCCCCAATGGTATTCTGCCTTGATGACTATGGGGTGGAAGATGCCGATGATGAGAAAGGTGCAGATGCCGATGACCAGGCCGGACAAATGGTACGTGTTCAAAAAATCCATAAGGGTTGTTGAGAAGAAGAAGCGGCAGAAGTAAGGAGGAACATTGGTGCCGGCCTTGCTTTTGCCGCTTGGTTTATTATTGTTTCCGGTTACTTCGCAGGGCAGCAGATGGGAATTTCCTTCTTGATGCTTTGCTCCAGCGAAATCAGTGTTTCGGTGGCCGTCACGCCGGGAATTTCCTGCATTTTGTGGTTCAGCAGTTCCATCAAGTGCTCATTGTCGCGGGCATATACCTTGGTAAGCATGGTGTAGGGGCCTGTAGTGAAGTGACATTCCACGATTTCAGGGATTTTCTTCATTTCGGTAACCACTGCTTTGTACATGGAGCCCTTTTCGAGCTTGATGCCGATGTAGGTGCACGTGCGGTAGCCCAACGATTTGGGGTTGACATGATAGCCCGAGCCGATAATGACACCCAAATCAATCAGGCGTTGTACGCGTTGGTGGATGGCTGCGCGCGAAACGCCACATTCTGCAGCCACGTCTTTAAATGGGATGCGTGCATTCTGGGAAATGATTTCCAGAATCTGGCGGTCAAGATTGTCTATCTTTTCCATAATACGTAATTAAGTAAAGTTCGTGTTCTTATCAAATAGTAAGCAAATATAGGACTTTATTTTAATTTATCTGCAAAAAAGGGAGAGAAAAAGCGGAAAAGACATGAAAAAACAGATAAGGCGGATGTGAAAGTAACATCCGCCTTATCTGTATGCCGACTTTCCGGGGGATGCAATGCTCCCCTTTGTGCCGTTGTTTACTTTTCAATGTCCAGCAGTTCCACCTCGAATATCAAGGCCGAGAACGGCTTGATGTGGGCGCCCGTCTCGCGTGCGCCGTATGCCAACTCCTGCGGGATGTAGAGTTCCCATTTAGAGCCTACGGGCATCATGGTCAGCGCCTCTGTCCAGCCCTTGATGACCTGGTTGGCGCGGAAGGTGGCAGGCTGCGGGTTGCCGTCCTTGTCTTTGCGGCTGTACGAGCTGTCAAACTCTGTGCCGTCTATCAGCGTGCCTTTGTAGTGCACCTTCACCTTGTCGGTCTTGGCGGGAATGGCTCCCTTGCCTTCCTTGATGATTTTGTATTGCAGGCCGCTTTCTGTAGTCACCACGCCTTCCTTGGTTTTGTTCTCAGCCAAGAATTTCTCGCCGGCAGCCTTGTTGTCGGCATACTTCTCTTCCAGAATTCTTTCCTTGATGGCGGACATCTGTGTGCGCACGTAGCCGTCGGCAATGCTTTTCTCCATCACGCCGTAGTTCTTTGCCACGCCTGCCAGGAATCCGGCCAGCATCTGCTCGCGGTTCACGGTGTTCACAGAGTCATTTACGCCAAACAGTTCGCGGTTGAGGGCTTCCACCCAGTTTTTGCTTACCATTTGCCCTATCTGCTGGCCCATCATGTAGGCTACGTCTTTTTGGCTGGTCTTTTGCGTGCCTGCCTGGAAGCCTTTCAAGAATTCTCCCATCAGGGTCGAGTCGACGCCTTGTTGCATGAGGTACTGGTCGAGGCCTTCCGTGCGGGCCATGCCGAAGGCGTAAGAGAGTGAGTCGATGTCTGTTGTCAGATTCGCTTTGGGGCTTTGTGCAGTGCACGATGCCAGTCCGGCTGCTACTGCAAGCACCATGATGAACGATGTCTTTTTCATTTTGCTTTGATTATTGTGTTTAAGTTATTAGGATAATATTTTCAATAGTTCCACTTCAAATATCAGTGTGCTGTGTGGTGGGATTAGTTCGCCAGCGCCCTGGGCTCCGTAGGCCAGCTCGCTGGGGATATAAAGCCTCCACTTGGCGCCTTCAGGCATCAGTTGCAGGGCTTCCACCCACCCGGGGATGACTTGGCTCACGCCAAACGTGGCAGGCTGTCCGCGCTGTATGGAACTGTCGAACAGGGTGCCGTCCACCAGCATGCCTTCGTAGTGGCACTGCACGCGGTCGGTGGCCTTGGCGTAGCGTCCCGTCTGTCCCTCTTTGAGCACTTCATATTGCAGTCCGCTGGGCAGCGTCACCACGCCTGCGCGTTTCTTGTTCTCTTCCAGGAATTTCTTCCCCTTCTCTATGTTTTCGGCATTGGCCCGTGCGGCCATGTCTTTAAAATACTTGCTCACGATGTCGCGTGCCTCCTTGTGGCTGATGGCTGTGGCCTTGCCCTGCAGCACGTCGCTGATGGCTTGCGCAAAGTCTTCCACTACAAGATCCTTTGCTCCCATGCCGAGCAGGTTTTGCCCGATGCCCAAGCCGATGGCGTAACTGAATTTGTCCATATCCTTGCTCTTCTCTGTTTCCTGCGGGATGATTATCTGTTTCAATCCCTTGTGATTAACGGAGGGCAAAAGTACGCCTTTTATTGTTATATGTAGGAAAGGGAATCTTTTTTTTAACTATGTTTTGTATATTGATTTATAGAATCTGCTATCTGTACAAGCGTTGCATATTGGCGATGAGCTTGCTCATTTCGTTGCGCACGGATTCCGGTTCCAATACTTCCATTTGGTCTCCTTGGGCAAGTGCCAGTTGGTAGAAGTCGAATGTAGGCTTTATGCGATAGGCAAAAAGAGTAGATTTGCCATCGCTTTCCAATTCTTGTTGTGACTCATGCAAGGGCAGGGTACGCAGATAGTCGGCAAAATCATGGAAGGCACGGATGACTATGCGCTCCATCTTGGCATTTGAGGTGATGATGCCGCAGCACCCTTCAAAATAGCGCTTCGCATCGAAACCTTTGTTGAAAACAAAAGTCTTGCCAGCCTCTTGGATATCCGAAATGCGGTCTAAAGCATAAACCCGGTACACATCCTTTGGCTCAATGCCTTTGGCTTCATTCCTGTCCGAATAATAAGGGCTGCGCCCTACCACATACCAACGCCGACGCGCCACCTTCAGCAAATAGGGTTCTATCTCAAACGTACTGGGTTCGTGTTCCCGGAGGCTGGCTTTTCCCCTAATGACAAGCTGTGCAAGAACGAGAATGTAAACATACCAGAATTCCCGCATTCTCTGCGCCAAAATCCATAAATGCTTACATGAAAAACCTCTTTTCTTCTTATTTCCTTACAAAAACGGCTTTTCGAATCGCTCGTATTGTATTATAAATCAATATATTGCCGTATCTTGCTCGCCCTAACTACCTACCCCCTTCGGTTCTCATTCGGTACAGGTTCGATACCGGTTCGATCATCCGACGGCGTATAGGATCGAAGGCGGACCGTAGGAAATACGGACAGGTTTGGGCGGAAATAGGGGGATGATGGCCCTTGAATCCGACGTTTTTGTAAACATTTGCCTTTCCGCACTAATCTTTTGGAGGGGAGATGCTATCCCGAAGTTTGAATGAAGTGCCGTGCCGGGGCGCTTTTCTGCCGCGACAGGGGTGCAGATTGGCCGATTTTCCGTATCTTTGCCCCCGGAACATTCAGTGAACATCATGGATATACAACAGAAACTTGCCGAGGCCGTGGTTGGCGGCCTGAAGGCGCTTTACGGGCAGGATGTGCCCGTCGAACAAGTGCAGTTGCAGAAGACCAAGAAAGAGTTTGAAGGCCACCTCACGCTGGTGGTGTTCCCCTTCCTGCGCATGTCCCGCAAGGGACCCGAGCAGACGGCGCAGGAGCTGGGCGAATACCTCAAGGCCAACGAGCCCATGGTGGCGGCGTTCAACGTCATCAAGGGCTTTCTGAACCTTACCATCGCCTCTGCGGCCTGGATTGAGTTGCTCAACGGCATTTATGCCGCCCCCAACTATGGCATTGCCCAAGCCGCACCCGACGCGCCACTGGTGATGATAGAGTACTCGTCGCCCAACACCAACAAGCCCCTCCACCTGGGACACGTGCGAAACAACCTGCTGGGCAATGCCCTGGCCCGTATTATCGCCGCCAATGGCAACCGCGTGGTCAAGACCAACATTGTAAACGACCGTGGCATACACATCTGCAAGTCCATGCTGGCCTGGCTGAAGTATGGCAACGGCGAGACGCCTGAATCGTCGGGCAAGAAAGGCGACCACCTCATTGGCGACTACTACGTGGCCTTCGACAAGCACTACAAGGCCGAGGTGGCCGCGCTGATGGAGCAGGGCATGACCAAGGAAGAGGCCGAAGCCGCCTCCCCGCTGATGAAGGAGGCCCGCGAGATGCTGGTGAAGTGGGAGGCCGGCGACCCCGAGGTGCGCGCCTTGTGGAAGAAGATGAACGACTGGGTCTACGCCGGTTTCGACGAGACCTACAAGATGATGGGCGTCAGCTTCGACAAGATATACTACGAGTCCAACACCTATCTCGAAGGCAAGAAGAAGGTATTGGAGGGGCTGGAGAAGGGCATCTTCTACCGCAAGGAAGATGGTTCCGTGTGGGCCGACCTCACGGGCGAAGGGCTTGACCACAAGCTGCTGCTCCGCTCCGACGGCACATCGGTCTACATGACGCAAGACATCGGCACAGCCGAGCAGCGCTTTGCCGATTACCCCATAGACAAGATGATTTACGTGGTGGGCAACGAGCAGAACTATCACTTCCAGGTGCTCTCCATCTTGCTGGACAAGCTGGGCTTTGAGTGGGGCAAGAGCCTCGTGCACTTCTCCTACGGCATGGTAGAGTTGCCCGAGGGCAAGATGAAAAGCCGCGAAGGCACCGTGGTCGATGCCGACGACCTCATGGCCGAAATGATAGAGACAGCCAAGGAGACCAGCGGAGACTTGGGCAAGCTGGACGGCTTGACGCAGGCCGAAGCCGACGACATAGCCCGCATTGTGGGTCTGGGTGCGCTGAAGTATTTCATCCTCAAGGTCGATGCCCGCAAGAACATGACCTTCAACCCCAAGGAGTCCATCGACTTCAACGGCAACACGGGTCCCTTCATACAGTACACCTATGCCCGCATCCAGTCCGTGCTGCGCAAGGCCAAGGAGGCAGGCATCGAGCTCCCCGCCCAGCTGCCCACGGGCATCGAGCTGAGCACGAAGGAGGAAGGTCTCATTCAGATGCTGGCCGACTTTGCCGCTGTGGTGAAGCAAGCCGGCACAGACTACAGCCCCTCGGTCATAGCCAACTACTGCTACGACTTGGTGAAGGAGTACAACCAGTTCTATCACGACTACAGCATACTGCGCGAGGCCGACGAAGCTGTGAAGATATTCCGCTTGGTGCTGTCGCAAAACGTGGGCAAGATAGTGCGCCTGGGCATGGGCCTGCTGGGCATAGAAGTGCCGGAAAGGATGTAAGCATATACCGATATCCTCGCCGCCGTAGCGGGCGGCAGGCAGAAAAAAGAGGAGCGCGGATGTCTTTCAATCCGCGCTCCTCTTTTTTACTTCCGGGCAGTGGTTTACTTCTTGCTGCCCTCTGCTTTGGTTGCCGCTGCCTTGGGCTTGCGGGCGGAGGCCTTTTTGCCGGCGTTCTTCTCCTCTTGCAGCTTGATGAGTTGCAGGCACGATTGCAGGCTCAGGTCGGCAGGCTCAATGTCTTTGGGAATCTTGTAGTTGCTACCCTTGTAGGCTATGTAGGGGCCATAGCGGCCGTTCAATATCTCCAGTTCGGGCTCTTCCTCAAACTTCTTGATGTGGCGTTTGGCCTCCGAGGCCTGCTTTTCCTTCAGCAGGGCGATGGCCTCGTCCAGGGTGACGGTCAGCGGGTCTTGGCCCTTCAGCGAGACGTACATGCTGCCTGTGTGGATGTAGGGGCCAAAGCGTCCGGCTCCTGCGGTGACGGTCTGGCCCTCGTACTCGCCCAGGGTGCGGGGCAGCTTGAACAGCTCCAAGGCCTCCTCCAGGGTGATGGTCTCCATGGACATGTCCTTGCGCAGCTGGGCAAAGCGTGGCTTGTCGGCATCTTCGGCGGTGCCCACTTGTACCATGGGGCCAAAGCGTCCTATCTTTACCGATACCTGTCGGCCGCTGGCGGGGTCGGTGCCCAGTATGCGCTCGCCGGCCCGATGGGCGCTCTTGGTGGCGATGGCGCTTTCTACCGAGGGATGGAACTGCTTGTAGAAGGTGTCGAGCACGGAGGTCCACTGCTTGTCGCCTTCGGCTATCTCGTCGAACTGCTTTTCTACGGTGGCCGTAAAGTTGTAGTCCAGAATTTCGGGGAAGTATTCCGTCAGGAAGTCATTCACCACGATGCCCGTGTCGGTGGGCAGCAGCTTGGCCTTCTCGGCGCCGCAAGTCTCGGTGCGCGTCTCATCCTTCAGCTGTCCGCCCTCCAAGGTCAGTATGTTGTAGGGGCGTTCTTCGCCTTCCTTGTCGCCTTTCACCACATATTCGCGCTGCTGTATGGTGGATATGGTGGGGGCGTAGGTCGACGGGCGGCCTATGCCCAGCTCTTCCAGCTTGCGCACCAGGCTGGCCTCGGTGTAGCGGGGAGGGTGCTGGCTGAAGCGTTCGGTGGCGGTGATGCTCTCCTGCTGTAGCGTCTGCCCTTTGGTCAGGGGGGGCAACAGGCGGGTTTCTTCCTCGCGGTTCTCCATGTCATCGTCGTATGACTCGCGGTACACGCGCAGGAAGCCGTCGAACTTCACCACCTCGCCTACGGCGGTAAAGCTGTCTGCCGAGTTGCTGATGGCGATGTTCACCGTGGTTTTCTCTATCTCCGCATCCGCCATCTGCGAGGCAAGGGTGCGTTTGCGTATCAGGTCATACAGTTTCTTCTCTTGTGCGCTGCCTTCTATCTTGGCCACTTCCATGTAGGTGGGGCGGATGGCTTCGTGGGCCTCTTGCGCGCCCTTGGTCTTGGTGGTGAAGTGGCGGGGATGCACATAGCGTTCGCCCATCAGCTTGGTGATGGCCTCCTTGCTGCCGTTGATGGCGTATTCCGAGAGGTTGACAGAGTCGGTACGCATGTATGTGATGTTTCCCGACTCGTAGAGCAGCTGCGCCACGCGCATGGTCTGTGCCACGGTGAAGCCCAGTTTGCGGGCGGCCTCTTGCTGCAGCGTGGAGGTGGTGAAGGGCGGCGCAGGGCTCTTCTTCAGCGGGCGGGTGTTGATGTCGGTAATGGTGAAGGTGGCTGTGCGGCAGTTTTCCAGCAGCTGCATGGCCTCAGCCTTGGTCTTGATGCGGCGGCCCACCTCGGCTTTCAGCTCAATGAGCTTCCCGTCTGCGTCGGGCACCAGGAAGATGGCGCTGACGCGGTAGGCGGCTTCGCTGCGGAAGGCCTGAATCTCGCGCTCGCGGTCCACGATGAGGCGCACGGCCACCGACTGCACGCGGCCGGCAGACAGTGCCGGCTTCACCTTGCGCCACAACACGGGCGACAGCTCGAAGCCCACTATGCGGTCCAGCACGCGGCGTGCCTGCTGGGCGTTTACCAGGTTGAGGTCTATCTGGCGCGGGTGCTCTATGGCGTTCAGTATGGCGCCTTTGGTGATTTCATGGAATACGATGCGCTTGGTGTGTTCCGGGGTCAGCTTCAGCACCTCATACAGGTGCCAGGCTATGGCCTCCCCTTCGCGGTCCTCATCGGAAGCCAGCCAGACGGTCTCGGCCTTCCGGGCTTCTTCTTCCAGCTTCTCCACCACTTCTTTTTTGTCGGCCGGAATCACGTAGTCCGGCTTGAAGTTGTGCGCCACGTCTATGCTGAAGTCCTTTTTCTTCAGGTCGCGGATGTGCCCGTAGCTGGAGAGGACTTTATAGTCTTTCCCAAGGAACTTTTCAATTGTTTTAGCTTTTGCCGGTGACTCGACAATGACAAGGTTTTTCTGCATAAATTACCGTTTAATAGTGCCCGTTGCACTGAGTTTGCCGCAAAAGTAAGGAAAAAAGATTCGCCGTGCTCCATAATGAAAGAGATTTTAGCAAAAAAATATTTCCGGGCTATTTTTTACAACCCCGCCACAGACCTGCTCCTTACCAAGTCCTTACCCTCTCCTTACCTGCTCCTTTTGCGGGTTTTCGCTATGGAAAGGAAAAAGAGCGGACAAAGTATGGTGAAGGCCACGCCTTTCTTTGGCGAAGGGAGGCACTTTCTTTGTCCGATTGTTTGCAGAAATAGGGATTTTTTGCGAATATTGCATGGAAATTATTAACTTTAGATTTATGCCATTTCAATTCCGCCAACGGGTTATGAAGAAATTGTATATGCTTTTACTGCTGATTTGCCTCCCCTTGGCGGGGCTTGATGCTGCCGACAAGAAAGATTATGAAGCGTATCTGGACAGCCTCGACTACTACCTGCAACAGTCTGACAAGTATGTCGACCGGAAGGAAGGGCGGATTGCGGTGCTGGAGGAGTACTTGAAGAACAAAGACCTGACCTCGGAGCAGCGCTACCGCTACCTGCTTCTGCTGTTTGATGAATACGCCTGTTACCAGTCCAGATTGATGTATGAGACGGCACAGCAATTTATGCAATTGTCCCGTCAGTTAAAGGACAAAGACAAGCTGGTCAATTCAGAAATATCGTTGGCCTACAGCTATCTGTGGAGCGGGGCATTCAAGGAGGCATACGAGTATGCCGCCGACATAGATACTGCAAAGACTGCGGCCGCCACCCGGGTGCGGTATTTGATGTTTCAGATGAATCTGGATTTCGAGTCGAGCCTGTACGTCAAGCCGCTCCGCTTCTTCATGCCGAAGTATCAGAACAGCTTGCGCCTTGTGGTGGAAGAACTGGGAAAACTGCTCCCGCCCGACGACGACCGGCTGCTGGAAGCCCGCCAAAAAGAGTGTGCCAACAACGGGCAGTACGACAAGGCCAACGAATATTTGCAGCAGAGGTTGCGTCATAGCGCTGGCATCTCCCGCCAGACGGCCGCCAAGTTGAGCGACGTGGGCTTCATGAACCTGGAGATGGGCGACACGCTTACCGCCGTGAAGTATATGGTGAAGGGTGCCATCATGGATATTCTTATTGGGTCTAAGCAGACACCTGCCTTGCGGAAGATAGCGGAAACCATCTATCCGGACGGGGAGGTGGAGCGGGCCTACGCGTACATACAGCAGGCCATGGAGAATGCAGTGTTCTTTGGTTCCGGGTATCGCATGTACGAATCGAGCATTACACTTCCGCTGATAGACAGGAAACTCTATGAATTGACGAAGATGCAGAAAGAGGCGTTAGGCGTAATCGTCTGCATCATCATCGTTTGCACTGTTGCGTTGGTTTTCTTGTACGTATATGTGCGCAAGCAAAATAAGAAACTGCACCGCTCCACACAGCTCATTCGTGAGCAGAATCATTCGTTGCGTCTGATGGGCGAGCAAATGCGGGAGATTAATAAAGAATTGCGCGATGCCAACAGCATCAAGACCGTCTATTTGGGGCGCATTTTGTCGGACAACTCATCGGCCATCACCGATATTGAGGAGTTGGCAAAAATGGTCAAGCTGAAAGTCAAGGCGAAGCAGGCAGATGACCTTATTCCTTTTATCTATAAGAAGGATTATGCCAAGAAACGCAAGGAGATGCTGGCCAGTTTTGACGCGATGTTCCTGCATCTTTTTCCTCATTTTATAGAGAAATTCAATTCGCTGTTGAAAGAAGATTGCCGCATTGCGGTGGAGGATAAGAATACGTTGACCCCGGAGCTTCGCATCTTCGCCCTTGTCCGGTTGGGCATCACCAAGAGCGATGTCATTGGCGAGATTCTGAATTACTCTTCGAGCACCGTGCGCAATTATAAGACAAAAATCAGGAACGCCGCTGTGGTGCCCAATGAGGAATTTGACAAGCGGCTGCTGGAAATAGAATCGGAAATTTGACAACTGCCATTTTTTATCTGAAGAGGCTCCACCTTCTTGCATTTGCATGTATTTCCTTGTCATATTTATACAAATCAGGTGGATAGAATGTTTCATTGTATAGGGATTGAGCGTACTTAATTTATTTGAATTATCGTCTGCAATCATTTGATTTTTAGCGCAGAGTAAAATATGCCACGTATAAGAGGCGTACTTTTTTTGCTTTGGCATGTTATGCAATCTAATTTTGTCTGCAAATCAATTATCCTTTTTAGTATTAACTTTAAAATCGTTACAATGAAACATTTTTCAAAGAGAATCCTTCACGCTACGTGTATTGCATTCTTATGCTGTTTGGGCAGCCTTGCGGCTTTCGCCCAATTGCCTACAAGTATCAATGGTACTATCGTGGACAAGGAGAACAATCCGATTATCGGAGCAAGTGTGTTGCAGAAAGGCACAGGTAATGGAACAGTTACTGACTTGGACGGTAAGTTCAGCCTGCAATTAAAGCAAGATGGCGGTAATGCCATTGTTATTTCATACATTGGCATGAAAACCGTGGAAATGAAAGCAAGCCGTTCAGCCTTGGGGCGCATTGTGCTGGAGGAAGACGCGGAACTGCTGGATGAGGTGGTAGTGGTGAGCTATGGCAAGCAATCCAGGCGGTTGATTACAGGTTCTGTGCAGTCTGTGCAAAGTAATGAGATGGCCGATTTGCCTGTGGCACAGTTGTCGCAGAAGCTACAGGGCAAGCTGGCCGGTGTGCAGATTAATCAGACAACCGGTATACCGGGGCAAGGCATGGCTATTCGTATTCGTGGCCAGGCTTCTATTACGGCAGGCAGCGACCCGCTGATTGTTGTCGATGGTTTTCCTATTAACTCAAATCTGGCTAATATCAATCCGGACGAGATAGAAAGCATTTCGGTGTTGAAGGATGCTTCGGCTTCGTCATTGTATGGCTCGCGGGCTGCCAATGGCGTGGTGCTGATTACTACCAAGCGGGCAAAAGCCGGTACATCATCGGTTAGCCTGTCTGCTTATATGGGTGTGCAGACTATTCCGGCTTCGTTGAAACCGGATATGATGAATGCCAGCGAGTTTGCCCAATTCCGTAAAGAGATTTATGAAGAAAACGGTTGGGAGGTGCCCGAAATGCTTCAGAATCCGTCGCAATATGGCAAAGGAACCAATTGGTTTGATGTCATTACTCGCCCAGCATTGATACAAAACTATTCGGTCAATTATTCTACTTCGAAAGAGAAATTCAGTACATCGGCTGTTGTGGGTTATATGAAACAACAAGGTGTTTTGCTTAATTCCGACTATGACCGCATTTCGTTGCGTATCAATTCTGACTATAAATTCAATGATAAGTTGAAGATAGGCTTTAATGTGGCAGGCAATCTTACTACCAATAATACGCCGGATAGCGACGGTACGTGGTACGACTCCGGGCAAAACATCATACAGGGTGCTTTGTTGACTTCGCCGCTTGCACCTTGGCGCAATGAAGACGGCTCTATACCTATCAATGCAGGAGATTCCGAGCACAACTACGCTGCTTCCGGCAGCCCGAACTGGTACTACTTGGTAAAGCATGTGAAGAATACAAGTAAATCCATCAATGGTATTGCCAACGCATTCATCGAGTATGAGCCTATTCATGGGCTTGTGCTGAAAAGCCAACTGAATGGCGAGGTGGTCAGTACGTTCAGCGATTCGTTTACACCTTCTACGGCAGGAGGCGTAATGAACCCCGGTAGTGAGACCGATGCTTCCCGTATTTCTGCCAGCCATTCTGATAACTATACTTATTCCTGGTTGTGGGAAAATACGGCGAACTATACATTTGACTTATTTGATGACCATAATTTTGATGTCCTGGCCGGTTGGACGGCGCAGAAGGCACGTACGGAAACCAGCAACATGTATGGCAGCAATTTCCCTGACAATAGTATCCAGAACCTGAGTGCCGCCAAAACCATTACCGGCAGTCAGGGCATTGACGAGTGGACATTGCTTTCGTTCGTAGCCCGCTTGAACTACAATTATAAGCATAAATACCTGCTTTCGTTGGCTTATCGCACGGATGGGTCTTCTAAGTTTGGTGTAGACAATCGCTGGGGTGGATTCCCTTCGGCATCGGTAGGCTGGATAGTTTCTGAAGAAAACTTTATGAAAGCTGTGAAGCCTATTTCATTCTTGAAGTTGAGGGCAAGTTATGGTGTGATAGGTAATAACAATATTGGTAACTATACGCAATATGCTTCTATCGTCAGTACCAATGCGGTGATTAATAACCAGTATTTGAGCGGTAAAGCTCTTGGTGGATTCAGCAATTCCATGCTGGGTTGGGAAACAACCAAAGAATGGGATTTGGGTGTAGATTTCGGTTTTTTGGACGGACGTATCAACTTGAGCTACGACTATTATCATAAGACTACGGAAGATTTGCTTTACAACGTTGAGTTGCCCATCTCGTCAGGTTTTACAAACTTCCAGAACAATATCGGTAAACTGGCTTTCTGGGGACATGAAATTACCTTGAATACGAAGAACTTTGTGGGTGAGTTCAATTGGACCACAGACTTCAACATATCATTCAACGACAACAAGGTTTTGGCCTTGGGTACGGCAAATGCTACCTTGTATGGAGATAATACCATTAACGAGGTAGGCAAGCGCATGGGCCAACTTTATGGATTGGTATGGGATGGAGTGTATTGGAACCAGGAAGACTTTGACAATTCTCCGAAGTATATTGGTGCTCAAGTAGGAACTATCAAATACAAGGATATGGATAATAGTGGTGATATTACCAATGATGACCGCGACAAGGTAGCTATTGGCCGGACCAATCCGGTTGCCATATTGGGTATGACCAACACGTTCAATTATCGTAATTTTGACTTGTCCATTGTCATGTCGGGCGCATTTGGGCATAAGATGTATAACTATATGGAGCGGTTTGTTACCAATCTGGACGGAGCTTTCAACGTGTTGAGAGAAGTGAACGACCGTTGGCGTTCGGAAGACAGTCCGGGTAGTGGTAAGCACGGCAAGGTTATTTCGGGTACTACCGGACAAGAGAGAGACTGGTTCAGCTCTAACTTTGTTTACGATGCCAGCTATTTCACCATAAAGAACGTGACGTTGGGCTATACTTTCCCATTCAAGAAAAACCGTTCCATTAAGAGTCTCCGTTTGTATGGCAGCATACAGCAGGCGCTTGTCATTACCGGTTATCCGGGGTGGAACCCTGAGGCATCCAACTTTGGCGGCATCTCGGCAGGTATCGACTATACCACTTATCCCGTGCCGAGAACCTTCACACTGGGTATCAACATGAATTTCTAACCGTAAATATATTGTAAGAACATGAAAACAAGACATATATTAGTGGCACTTCTTACTGGGCTTGCCATAACTTCTTGCGAAGATTTCCTGACCTGTCTGCCGGAAACCAGCGTGCCTAAAGAAAGATTTTATAAAACAGAGGCAGACTTTGAACAGGCCAACGTAGGTATTTATGAATTGCTCCGGGCCATTTACGGAGCAGGTGCAGCCAATTATGGTGCCTGGCTTATGGGGGAAATGCGCTCGGATAATACGACTTTCCAATACAATACCGTGAATCGTGGGTATGCCGACCGGGAGTATGTAGGTCTCTTTACGGACGATGCCAACGGAGGAGCTGTCAGCAACAAGTATAACAATACGTATTACATGATTCAACGGGCCAACCAGGTAATCCAATACATAGAAGATGCCAACATCAGCGAAACCGCTTACAAGAATTACAAGGGGCAGGCACTATTCCTCCGCGCATTGGGCTACTTCGACTTGGTGCAATATTTTGGCGGGGTACCTTTAGTGACGGTGGCTCCTACCACGTATGACCAGACCATGGTGCCCCGTAATTCGGTGGACGAGGTGTATGAACAAATCATAAAGGATGCAACCGAGGCGGCCAACCTTCTCCCACCGGTGAACCAACAGGAGAAAGGTTATGCCTCGCAAGGCTCGGCTTACACGTTGCTTGGCAACATTTATATTGTGAGGAAACAATGGGCGGAGGCGGAAACCGCCTTGAAGAAAGTAACAGGTTATCAGCTTTTGGACGATTATGCTGCGATTTTCGACCCGAATAACAAGAACCATGCAGAGTCTATCTTTGAGATTCAATATTGGGATGACCAGGCCGCCGGCAAGCAAAGTGACTTTGCCTATAACTTCCTCCCGATACTTTCCAATCCAGGATTGGTGGAAGGTTTTCCCGACGGAACTACCAATAACTATGCCGGGTGGAATATTCCTACACCGGAAATGATTGCGGCTTATGAGCCGGGAGACAAACGCAAGGATGCTTCTATTGGTTACTTTACAGGAGATCCAGTGTATAACTACGTGAACTTCCCCTATGTGAAGAAGTATGTACATGGAGCCACCTTGCCTGGTTATTGTAATGACGATTGGCCGGTGTACCGCTATGCCGAGGTGCTGTTGTTCTTGGCCGAGGCCATTAATGAGCAAGGTGGTGGCCGGACAGCCGAGGCTTTGGGTTACCTCAACCAGGTACATGCCCATCCCCGTACCGGTTTGTCCCCATTGACAGCTACCGACCAAGCTGAACTGCGCGAGCTGATTCAGCAGGAAAGACGAGTAGAACTGGCTTTCGAAAATAAGCGTTGGCTTGACCTCGTGCGTACGGGCAAGGCTATCGAGGTGATGCGCGCCTTTGGCGAGCGTTTCAAAGCCGATCCTACGCAATATTACTACCCCGAGAATGTGTTTCCGGCAGCTGAGGCGTTTGACGTTACCGAAGAACGTCTGCTGTTCCCCATTCCCGACCGGGAGATTCGCTTGAATCCTTTTATGGAACAGAATCCGGGTTATTGATGGTTTTCAATAGGTAAGTGTCAACCCGTTGCCGGATGTCTCCGGTGCATGGAGTAAAGGCGGCGGGCTGATACTATATATAACTGCCTGATAAATGATTGAGATATACCGGAATACTACTTTATTTCCCCTTTTAAATGAATAAAGTGTTACTTTATTAGGAATAAAGCAGTATTTTAGTAGGAGTAAAGTAAAATAAGGTAAGAACATTGATGGCGCTGATGCGTTTATAAGTTATCATAGATATGGAACGACGGACATTCTTAAAAACCATGTCATCTGTTGGGTTGTTCAGCTTGTTCAGCCCGAGTTTTGCAATGGATATTTGCAAACCTCACGGTAAGGCTGCGGCTTCTTCGTTTGAAGCAGGATTCCTTCATCCGCCTTTTTCATCCGGGGTATATACCTGGTGGCATTGGATGAATGGCAATATCACCAAAGATGGCATTACACGCGACCTCGAGGCGATGAAGGCTAATGGCGTAGCCGGTTACCAGCTTTTTGAAGCCGGGAGTGGCATACCCGTCGGCCCGGTAGAATCTCTCAGCGATGAATGGGTGGAGCTTATCCTTCATGCCATCAGGGAGTCGGAACGGCTGGGGTTGGAATTTTGCATGCACAATTGTCCCGGCTGGTCGTCGAGCGGTGGTCCTTGGATTACGCCCGACAAGGCCATGCAGCTGGTCACGTGGAGCGAAACTTCCGTCAAGGGCGGTGGGAAAGTGCAAATGCAGTTGCCCATGCCTCCGCATAAATTCGATTATTATGCCGATACTTATTGCCTGGCCATCCCGGCCAATGTGGATGTGGTGCCGAGGAAGTCGGTGGTGGATATCAGTGCTTTTCTCCAGGCCGATGGCACGTTGTTATGGGATGCCCCCGAGGGCGACTGGACGGTTTTGCGGTTTGGCCAGACCGCAAAAGACCAGATGAACCATTCTGCTCCGACAAAATCGACGGGATTGGACTGCGACAAGTTCAGCACCGAAGCCTTGGATTATCACCTCGATTGCATGTTCCGCAAACTGATGCCGGCTATGGAGAAGATGGCGCGCCGTGCCAAAGTAGGTTTGCTGATAGATAGCTATGAGATGGGCGACCAGGATTGGACCCGGGACATGCCTGCTTATTTTGAGCAGAAAACCGACTATCCGTTGTGGCCGTTCTTGCCGGTTTGGGCCGGGAAGACGGTGGATGATGAAGATACTACCCGGCGCTTCCGGTTTGATTTCAAACGTACCCAGGCCGACATGTTTGCCGACCGTTATTATTCACATTTCCAGAAACGTTGCAAGGAAAAAGGAATTATTACCTATACCGAGCCTTATGGAGGCGGCATGATGGAAGAACTGCAGGTGGCTCAGCGGCTCGACATCAACATGGGCGAGTTCTGGTGCGGACAAACGATGTTGTGGCCTAACTTCTTGCTTAACCGTACCGTCAAGCAAGTTGCATCCGTAGCCCATACGCTGGGAGGAAACATTGTAGGGGCAGAGGCCTTTACTTCGGAACCGGATTCGGACAAATGGTTGTTGTATCCCTATGCATTGAAGTCGTTGGGCGATTATATGTTTACCCGTGGACTGACCCGCATCTATTTCCACAGGTATGTACATCAGCCCCATCCTACGGCTATGCCCGGCATGACGATGGGGCCGTGGGGACTGCACTTCGACAGGACAAACACCTGGTGGAAACCGGGGAAGGCATGGATTACCTATTTGAACCGTTGCCAATACGTTTTCCAGCATTCAGCCTTTTATGCCGATATGCTTTATCATAGTGGAGATAATACATTTGGTACTACCATTGAGCCTGAACAAACCCCATTGGCACCGCCAGAAGGATATGATTACGACATTGTAAACACGGAAATATTGGAGAAAGCCGTCATTAAGGACGGGAAGATAGTGCTGCCTGCCACGAAGTTTGGAGGCTATAAATTGTTGGCATTCCCGGTTTCTGACACTATCACGGTGCCCACGCTCAGAGTGTTGGCCAGATTGGTCAGGGCAGGCATGGTGCTGGTGGCCCGAAGGCCGAAGTCTGTATTGGGCATGGAGGGCAAGAGGCAAGAAGATGAATCCTGCAGGCTGATAGATGAAATCTGGAGTTCCCCGCATGTCTATGAAGAAGGGCTTCCGGCTGTATTGGAACAATTGGAACCATCTCCCGATTTTTCTTTCCGTTCAGTCAATGAGGAAAATTCCATTCATGCCATACACTACCTGCAAGAAGGAAAACATCTGTATTTTGTGGCCAATCGTAAACGCTGCCATGAACAGGGCGTAGCATTTTTCCGGGTAAAAGGTTGTGTGCCCGAGTTGTGGAATCCCTATACGGGAGAGATAGTGGCATACCCCGTATTCCGAGAGACCGGACGTGGCATAGAATTGCCGCTTGAATTATCTCCTGCGGGTTCAATGTTCGTGATATTTAAGCCCTGTGCACAAGCCGGTAGTCATTGGACGGATTTGAAATTTGGCGGGACATCGTTGTTTGAGCTGCCTTCAATGGAGGAGCAACACAGTCCGCACACCAATTTCAGCATCGCATGCTGGATAAAGCCTGAACTAGATATTGCACTTACCGATGAGCAGGAGTTTGGTGCTTTACGCACTCGTTGTTTCGCTTTGTATCCGGCAGATGGTGAAGCTTTGTACGGTCGAGGGCATAGTGTCATCGGCTTGTCTGTCGGACGGAATGGCGTGGTGGTCTATGAGCGTAGCCATCAGACTCAGGTCATCTTCCGTAGGGCGATACCTATCAGTGATTGGAATCATTTGGTGCTGGTTTGCCAAAACAATGTGCCGTCTGTTTGGCTTAACGGAGTGTGCATCGGTACTGGAAATACTTCGCAAATGGTGGTGCATGCCAAGGGAAAGAGTGATTGTTTTAGCAAGGCTGATGCATTTGACGGGGAAATTCAGTATTTGCACATTTATGACCAGGTTTTGGGTGAGCATGATATCAAGCAACTTGTGCGTGAAGACATATCTCGTTTGCCACTTTATCATTTCCCGCCTGTTACCTGGCTATCTGCTCGCCAGCTTGTCGTGTGGTCGGACGGTAGCTATGAATTGAGCAACGACGACATCGGTTTACGAAGAAAGGTAAACCGCCATGTAGCCGACTTGGCGCTTGACGGGGAATGGAAACTGTATTTCCCGCCCAATTTCGGAGCACCGGAAACATTCAGTTTAAGTAAGTTGCATTCGCTTCATTTGGAGAAGGACTTTGGTGTTCGACATTTTTCTGGAACCGTGAAGTATGTTTACTACTTACATTTGGATGAGCGGTATATCAAGAATGATTTGTGTCTGCGCCTGGATTTAGGGCGTGTGGAAGTTATAGCAGAAGTATTTGTTGACAACAAACCCGCAGGTGTTTGCTGGGCACCTCCTTATGGCGTTGATGTTACTGAGTTGCTGCACAAAGGAACCAATAAACTGGAAATACGGGTAACAAACTTATGGGTCAATAGGCTGATAGGGGATGAATATCTGCCGGAAGAAAATTCTTATAACTACCAAGATATAGATAATAAATTTGCTGCTCTGAATAATGGCGGCATAAAGGAACTTCCTGATTGGTATAAACAGGGTAGGGACAAGCCTTCAGGCGGACGGATAGCATTTGCTACCTGGCGGCATTATGATAAGGAATCTCCTCTGACAGAGTCTGGCTTGATTGGGCCGGTAACCTTGCAGGTCGGGAAGGTTGAAACCTTGGGATAGAAATCATGTACTAATGTTTAGGAGTTTTTTAAATGCTAATTCTAAAATGTAATTGTCTTATGATAAAAGCGATACAATTCCTGTCTTTTGTGGCATGCCTGTTGTTCACATCTCTGTCTGCCTACGCTCATACATCTGTAACAGACCTTCGCGTGCAGCATCTCGCCGAGCCGTTGGCGGTGGAAGATGCCCGCCCGTTGTTCAGCTGGCGGATGGAGTCGGACGTGCCGGGGCAGGAGCAAAAGGCTTATCGGCTGACGGTGGTGCGCGAGAGTGACCGGCGGACGGTGTGGGACAGCGGGCGGATGGAGTCGGGCTTGTCAGACAATATCCGTTATCTGGGTGTGGCCTTGCAGCCGGAGATGGGCTATGCGTGGCAAGTCACGGTATGGGATGCGCAAGGCGGGATGCACGTGGCTTCCTCGCGCTTCGAGACGGGATTGATGAGCCCCTCGCTGGCGGCATGGGAGGGGGCCACCTTCATCGGCTCCAAGGCACCGAGGCTTGACGCGGCTTCGCATTATTATTTCGAGATAAATACTCGTTTCCGGATTGTGGAGGGCGATAGAATGTCGCTTGTGCTCGGCGCTAACGATTTTCGCCTGCGGGATGCTTTTCAGAACCCGGGAAATCTGGCCGGTGAGAACTATGTGCGGGTGGAGATTGACTTGTCGGGTGTAGGGACAAAGAAAGGTGCGGCCTTGAACATCTACCGGAAAGGGTATGCTGCCGACGACCGTGAAGATAAGCCGCTCATCAGTATATCTGCCAAGGACTACCCGGAGTGCAACATCAACCAATTGTTGACGCTTGAGAATAAGCATGAAGAGCATACCTTGTCCATCGGCGTGGAGACCAGCAACATTCACTTCCTTATCGATGGGAAGGACTTGCAGACAGTCCCCGAGGAGTATCATGCCTTCTCGTCGGGCTTTGCCGTGGGGAATTCGTCGTTGAAAAACAACAATGCCACCCGCTTCCCGATAGGCGTTTGGGGAACGTCGCACGACTTTAATACGTCGCCCAACTTGTGCTCGGTGGGCTTTGCGGCCTTGCCGGGATGTAAGGTGGTTTACACGGACTATCAGATAAGGAACTGCGGTTATAGCCGGGATAATGTAGTCTTTGATAATCGGCATTATGCCGTGTTCAGTGCGTTGCCCCACGTGAAGGTAGAAGGCAACCGCCTGGTGGTGGAAAACCCTTCGGCAGACATGGCCGTGGAGTATGCCGACCCTACGCACGGGGCGCTTACCATGCTTCGCTCGGAGTTTGGCATGAAAGGGAAGATTCAGAAAGCCAAGGTCTATGCCACGGCCATGGGTGCCTTTGAACTGTTCATCAACGGAGAGCGGGTGGGCAATGACTGGTTTGCGCCGGGCGATGACCAATACCGCGAGCTGCTGGGCTATCGTGCCTATGACGTTACCGGCTTGCTGAGGGAAGGGGACAATTGCGTAGCTGCCTTGCTGAATCCGGGCTGGTACACGGGGTATATGACCTTTATGACGGTGAACTTCAATTTCTTCGGCGACCATGAGGCGTTGTTGCTGAAGCTCGTCATCGACTATGAAGACGGCAGCAGGGAGGTCATTGTCACCAATCCGGATACTTGGAAGGCGTTCACTGACGGGCCGGTGCGCTATGGCAGCTTTTTCAACGGAGAGCGATATGATGCACGCCGGGAGGCCGCTGTGGCGGGTTGGAAGGAGTCTGGTTATGCCGATGGCCTGTGGAAACCTGCTGAAACGATTGAGCCTCGCGAGTGGGCGGCCTTTGCCATCCGTGCGCGTTACGATAATCCGGTGCAGGTGCGCGAGGTGCTGACGGCCGCCCGCGTCGCCCCCACCCACAGCGGGGATGGGCACACCTACATCTACGACATGGGCGTCAACATGGTGGGGGTGCCGTCGGTCACTATTCCTGCCGGGTGGCTGGAAGCAGGCGATACGGTTATCCTGCGCTATGGCGAACAACTCTATCCGGGGCTGAAGGGGGACAAGAAGGAGTACATCAGGCGCTTTGGCAAGCGGAAAAACAACATTGCCGGGAGGCCGTTGTATGAAACCTACCGTGCTGCCCTTGCCACGGACTTCTACATAGCCAAGGGCAATGAGGCGGTAACCATTTGCCCCACAACTACCTATCGCGGCTATCAGTATGTGCAAATCACCCTGTCCGGCCATGAAGGTGCGCTGCCTGTGGAGAATGTCAAGGGGCTGGTGCTGTCGTCCGACGAACTGCCTGCGGGCACTTACCGGGCGGAGACTGCCGATGACAACCATACCGGGCGTTTAGCCAATCAACTCTTCAAGAATATACAGCGCAGCCAGCTGGGCAACTTCTTCACCATTCCCACCGACTGCCCGCAACGCAACGAGCGCATGGGCTGGACGGGCGACGCGCAAGCCTATGTGCGCACAGCCACGTATAACTCGGACGTGCTGAACTTCTTCCGGCAATGGATGGCCATGCTGCGGGCCGATCAAGGCATCGGCAGCCGGACGGACGTGCCCGGCGGAGTGGGCAGCACCGTGCCGACCTACAACCAGGGGGACGATACCTCGTTTCCTGACGGGACGACGTGGGGGGCGGCCATCTGCATGGTGCCGTGGCAACTGTATAGCCAATATGGCGACACGCAAGTTGTTCGCGAGAACATGGAGGCCATGATGAACTGGCTGAACGGGATGGACTTCTATGACTTCAGTGAGGAATACCCGCACCTGTCGGCCAAGACCACAGGGTTGGGCGACTGGCTGGCCATGGACGAGCGCACGCCGGCTGACTTGGTGAACAACGCTATCTACATCTACATGATGGAGGTGACGGCCCGTATGGCCGATGCCATTGGCGAGAAGGACTACGCCGATGTGCTGCGCCGCCGCCATGCGTTGGCCAAGGAAGAATGGAACAAACTCTACGTAAGTCCGGAGACGGGCAAAACGCGGACGGCGGAAGGGGTGTTGATACACTCGCAGTCGTCCTACGCCACCCCGTTGCGCTTCAACTGCTTTGATGAGGCTAATCGCCCCAAGGCAGAAGCCTGGTTGGCCGCATTGGCAGCCAACCCTTCGGCCAGCGGAGAGGGGAAGAAGGAGTATCCGGCCTACACCATCACCACGGGATTCTCGGGCACGCCCAACATACTGCCTGCTTTGAGCCGCAGCGGGCATAAGGAGGAGGCTTACCGCATGTTCACCTGCACGGACTTCACCTCGTGGCTTTACCCGGTGACCAAGGGGGCAACCTCCGTGTGGGAGCGGTGGAACGGCTACGAGGTGGCCTTTGGCAAGACGAACGAGAACCACATGAACTCGTTCAACCACTTTGCCCTCGGCTCCGTGGGGCAGTGGATGTATGAGTTCCAGCTGGGCATTACAAGCGATGAAGGTGGATACAAGCATTTCATCCTGCAACCCAGTGCCGGAGGAAATTATACGAAACTGGAAGGAAGTTATGAATCCCACTACGGCACCATCCGCAGCGCCTGGACAGCCGACGGGCAGGGCCGCATGCTGACCTATCGGGCCACCGTCCCCGCCAATACCACCGCCACGCTCTACTTGCCCCTCCACGGTGACGGGCAGCGTTGCGGTGAGAGCACCCACGCCCGCTTCTCGGGGCGGGAGGAACACTTCGGGCATCCATGTGCCCGCTACGAGCTGGCATCGGGCACTTACACCTTTACGCTTACGGACGAAGGGATTACGGTGACTGAGGAGTAATGATTGAGGGTGTGTCGAAATGCAGTTTGACTATCATTTTGTCATTCTGAGCGTAAGCGAAGAATCCCCTAAAAGAATAATAAAGGGGGAGATTCTTCACTTTGTTCAGGATGACAGAGCAAAACGATAGTTGAAACCTATTTCGATACGCTCTTTTTTTGTTCACCAAGGTGTTCACTGTGGGTACATATAGATGTCCCCTTCGGATACCTCAAGACCTCAACCGTGGCGACCTCTTGACCTCAACCATGCCGAGCTCTAGACCTCAGCGACGTCTACCTCTAGAGGTCTCCGCCGGGTAGGTCTAGACCTCGTTTCGGGGTAGCTCTGTCCGTGGTTTGTGGAAGGTTTTTGGTCAGAAACGTACGCTTGCTCCGGCCACGAAGTTAAAGCCTTCGGCGGGATAGCCGGGGTAGTACTGGTAGTCTTTGCCGAGCAGGTTATTGATGCGGAGGTGCACCGAGAGCCACTTCAGCAACTCGTAGCTGCCGCCCAGGTAGAGGTTGGACACGGGGTCGGCCTTCCGGCCGTTGTACTCGTCGCGGGTGATGGCCTGGTAGCCTACGTGCACGCGCAGCGGGCTGATGGGGTGGATGTCCATGCGGGCTTCGGCCTCGACCATGGGCTTGAAGGCCAACACGTAGAGGTCTGCACCATCCTTGGCTGCCGACCACTTGCGGTAGGTGCCCCGGGCGCTGAAGGCGATGAGGTCCCGGTAGTCATAACTGATTTCTCCGCCGGCATAGAGGTTGTCGGTATTCCACGTGCCCAGCGCCAAGGTGTAGCTGCCGCCGGTGGGTAGGGCGGCGTAGAGGTCGTCCTTCAGGTTTTGGTAGCCGCCATACAGGTGCAGGTGGAAGCCGCCGAGGGTGCCGGTCTTCAGGCCGATGGCGGCATTCAGTTGCTCGTAGGTGGCATCGAGCTGGGCGGTGGTTTGCCCGTAAGGGGTGAAGCGCTCCAGGCGGCGGAAGTCGTTTTGCAGCTTGCCGCCCGTGGCCTGCAGGTAGACGGCGCCCCGGCCAAAGCGGTAGGCGGCGGAGACGTCGGGCGCCACGCGCAGCTTCTCGCCGAAGCCCATGGCCACATCGGCATGCACGCCCAGGTGCAGCTGCCAAGCCTCGTTCTCGAAGTGGAAGTAGGGGTTCAGCCCAATGGCCGTGTAGTCGCGGAAGGCATTGTTGTGGTAAAACACATTGTCCATGCAGGCCTTCACGCCGATGGTCTGTTCGTCGGAGATGCTGCCGGTGACGTGGGCACGGGTGCGTGCCACGATTTCCTGCGCGTTGGCATATCCTCCCGGCTCGTGCTGGCGGGTGTAGAACATCAGGTTGGTTTCGGCTTGGAATTGCAGGGGCAGTTCGTCGGCGGTAGAGGTTACGCCCAGGTGGAAGTCGCCTGCGGTGAACTTCTGCTTGCTGTCGGCAGCGCCGGGCAGCAGGTTGAAGTTACTCAGGTCGAAGTGCCCGGCCAAGTCCATGTCCACCCGGTGGAAGTTGTGGCGGTAGCCTATGGCGGCATGCGTGCGGTAGTAGTAGGCGTCCCACTGGTTGGTGCTGCCTGGTATGTCCAGCGCGCCGTCCATTCCGTCCATGCTGAAGGTAAGGTTGAGGCGGTCTTTGGAGGAGAGGCGGAACAGGTAGTTGGCGCGTATGTCGAGGTTGCCGTAGTTGCCATAGCCCAGGCGCAGGTAGCCGGGCGTGGCTTTGGGCTGCTTCTGCCGGCCGGCATAGGCCGCCATGCTGTCGGCGGGGATGTCGGCAAGCGGCTGCAGGCGGTTGTCATACTCCACGGCTTTGGGCTGCACCGCAGGGGCTTCGACGGCGGGCACGGCGTTTATCTTTGCCGCGTCCTTGATGTAGGGGTTGTATTCTTGCTCCACCACGACGGTACGGTTCAGCGTGGTGTCTTGGGGCTGCGTCTGCGCGGCCATCCCTGCGGGGAGGGCGGCCAGTGCTATGAGGATGAGGGGGCGTATTCTTTTCATATCCATAAAAAACTTTGTCCGGTGAATGGGGAAGTCTGTAGCTGTCATTCGTCGCCTGCGGGCTGCGGGGTTTCTGCTTGCGACAGCTTCTCAAGCCGTTGCTGTATCATGCCGGCAATGTCGTCGTCTTCCTGATAATTCTGTTGCAGGCTCAGCAGGTATTGGCGGGCGTCGAGGTTCTTGCCGGTGGCCATGTAGATGTCTGCCAGCAGGATGAAGCTTCGCGCCAGCCAGTAGGCATGCGGGGTGCTCTGTTCGATGAAGTCCAGCACTTCCTTCTCGGCTGCGGCGTAGTCTCCTGCTTCGTACCAGTGTTGGGCGACGAGGTACTTGGCTTCGGCGCCATACAGCGTGCGGGTGTCTTTGGCCAGCACCTCCAGGTCGGCCAGGGCCTTGGCATCGGCTTGCTGGTTAAGGTAGGCTTTGGCGCGGTCGTAGAGGGCTTCGTCGCGTCGCTCGGGCAGCAGTTTGCCTTCGGCCAGCAGGGCGGTGGCAGCGTGTATGGTCTCGGTGTCGTCGTGCATCAGCGTGCCGCAGCGCAGGGCGCCCAGCTGGCCCAGCTGTCGGCGCTCGTCGGTGGTGGCTTTGGCTTGCAGTTGCTTGTAGTCGGCCAATGCCTGCGCATACTCTGCACGGTTGAACAGCACTTCGGCGCGCATCAGCAGGGCTTCTTCGGTGTAGGGGCTGTCGGGATATTCCAGCAGCTTGCCGGCGTGTGTCAGCAGGGCGTCGTCGTCCTTTTCCTGCTTGGCGATGACGCACAGCCGGTAGTGGGCATCGAGGCCGAAGGCGCCATTGGGATAGCTCTGCAGGTAGCGGATGAGGCTGCTTTTGGCCGTGGCGGTCTCGCCCTTCATGTACACCTTTTCGGCAGCCATGTAGGTCAGCGAGTCTTGTTCGTCGGGGTTGAAGCGGATGTTGCCCGGCAGTTGCTTGGCTAGGTCGGCCAGCTCGTCCACGCGGTTGGCATCGACGTAGATGGACTTGAGGTCGCGCAGGGCCAGCCGTGCCTCCTCGCTGCCCGGATAGCGGGTGACGACTTGCTTGTAGGCGTCGATGGCACGATCGTAGTCGCCCGCCTGGTAGTAGAGCAGGCCTATTTCGGCCACTGCCTTGCGGCTGACGGGGCTTTCGGGATAGCTCTCTGCCAGCTGGCGGAAGGTGTCGATGGCGCGGGCATTGTTATTGGCTTGCACGTAGGAGCGTCCCTTCTCGTAGAGGGCATCGACGTTGTAGGGCGATTGCGGGTACTTGCCGGCCAGGCGGTCCAGCAGGGCAATCTTGCCGTTGTAGTCTTTCCGTAGGCCGGCCACCAAGGCCAGTTGGTAGAGCGAATAGTCGCCCGAGGCAGTGCCCAGGCCTTCGGCCCGCGTGTAGTATCGGGCGGCTTCGTCGAAGCGGCGGTCTTGCAGGTAGCAGTCGGCTATGCGGTTGCAGGCATCGGCCTGAATGGCGGCGTCTTCCCCCCTGTCGGCTTGCAGGAAGCGCAGGAAGTGGCTCGTGGCCGTGGCATAGTCCTTCCGGTGGAAGGCTATGTAGCCCAGGTTGTAGTGGGCCAGGGCAAAGGTCTTTCCGTCTTTGTCGGTCGTGGTGGCGAGGTAGTCGGCAAAGCACCGGGCGGCTTGCGGCATCTGCCCCAGGCGGTATAGGGTCTCTCCCTCCCAATACAAGGCATCGCAAAGGATGCTCTTGGCCCCGCTGCCCAGGCCTGAGGCGGTGGCGCGTGCCTGGCGGAAGCGGTCGAGGGCTTGGGTAAAGTCGGTGTTGGCAAACGCTTGCGCGCCCAGCTGGAACTGGATGCGTGCCTTGGCCCGCAGTATCTGCGGCGTGGGCTGCTTGATGCGCTCGATGGACTTGAGGGCGGCTTCGTAGCTGCGGGTGCTCATGTACACGTCCACCAGGTAGCTGCTCACACGGTCGGCATAGGCGGAGCCGGGGAAGTCGTTGAGGAACTTCTCGAACACGGTGACCGATTCGCCGAAGGCGGAGTAGGAGGTGTCGTGGATGCAGAGCACGTAGTTGTAGGCGGCCTGCTCCTTGACGTGCGGGTCGGCATCGGAGGCGGCAGCCTGCTCGAAGGCCATGCGTGCCTTAGCCTTGTCGCCCATGTGCAGGTAGGCCAGTCCCATGTGGAGGTAAGCGTTCTGGGCCAGGGCATCGTCGTGGCCGGTGGCGGTGGCCCGGCCCAGCAGGGCGGGCACTTGTGAGAAGGCTCCGCACCGGTAGCACGCCATGCCCTGCATGTAGAGGGCGTCGCGGCGGGGCGAGCCGTCGGCCGTGGTTTGGAGGTATTGGTTGAGGTCGTCCATGGCTTCGCGGTATTTGCCGTAGTGGTAGTGCGCGCTGCCCTCTATGCGGTGCATCTCGGCGGCGTGGGCCTCTTCAGGCCAGGCGGAGAGGTAGTTTTGGGCCACTATTTCCGCCTTGTCGTAGTTGCGGCGCAGCAGGTAGATTTCGGCTATATAATAAGGTACCAGCCGTTCGTACGTCTCGTTGCCCTGCAGGGAGAGGAAGCCGCGCAGCGCCTCGTCGTGCCGCCCCTGGGTGTAGCGGATGTAGGAGAGGTAGTATGTGCAGTCGTCCTCATAGCGCGTGCCGGTGCTGCGCAGGGTTTCCAGCCAGATGGCGGCTTGCGGCAGGTCGCCGGTATGCAGGTAGCACAGGGCCAGGCGGAAGGTCATGTCGTCACGTTCGGCGGGAGGGAGCAGCTCCAGGCGGGCTTGCCCGAAGGCATCCAGCGCCTCCTCATAGCGGCCTTCGACATACAGGGCGGAGGCCATCAGGGCATAGATGCGGTTGGCATGCGGGGTGTCGGGGTGTTCGGCGAGGAAAGCCTGCAGCTTCTCCAGACATTGGTCGTCCCTAAGTTCGTAGGAGGTGCAGGCCAGCATGTAGGCGGCCTCTTGCCGTTGGCTGGCCAGGGGGAGCGGTGCGTGTTCGTCTTCCGTCTGCCGCAGGTAGGCCCGCAGGGGGGCGATGGCGGCGGTATAGGCTTTTTGCCGGAACAATGTCCGGCCTTCGTGGTAGAGCCGTTCGGGCGAAGTGTCCTTTTCGGGTGTCTGTGCCCCGGCGTGCAGGGCTATGCAGCACAGGGCGGAGCAAAGCAGGGGGAGTATTCTGTATCTCATGTCTCTCTTAGGTTAGGAATGCGGTTCGTTAAGCGTATGTACAAAGTCAAAGCGTGCCCAGCCACCGGCTGAGGCCCCGGCGGATGGAGCCGAGCCCGAAGTCGTCCGGCCGGATGCGGGCTACGGGTAGGAAGAAGGCCTCGGCGGCATCGTCCATGGCGTGGAAGTGCGTGTCGTCGGCCACGGTGCAACGGAAAAACAGGTCGAGCGTGTGCACTTCGAAGCCGGAGTAGAGGTAGAGGTTGGGCAGCGAAAAGAGGTATTCGGCCTTCAGCACCTCCAGCCCCGTCTCCTCGCGCACCTCGCGAGCCACGCCTTCTTCGCCCGTCTCGTGCAGGTCGATGAAGCCTCCCGGCAGGTCGAGCGTGCCCTTGGCGGGGTCTTTGGCGCGGCGGCACACCAGCAGTTCGCCCCGGCCGTTGGTGATGAGGGCCACGGTGGCGGCCGACGAGTTGAAGTAGTACGTGAAGCCGCAATCGGCACAATGTTTCGACTTGAAGTTGTGCACCTCGAAGCGGGGCGAGCCGCACTTGGGGCAATAGCGGAAGAGGGCGAGCGGATGTTGTTGCATTGCAGAGGGCAGTGTTGGTTAGTGTATCGGCAGGCAAAGTTAAGATGTTTGGGCGAATAACGTGCAAAAGCAGGCGGCAATTATTTGCCGGAGCGTCGTTTTTAACCTACCTTTGGAGGCTTGTAAGGCTGCCCCGGTGGCGTAGTATCGCTACCGACCTGGCGTTTCAACGCCACCGCGCTGGGCTTTCAACGCCACCGGGACAGCCTTGGAAGGCCTGGCGAATGGGCTTGGAAGACGATGTAAACAGTTGTAAGACAGATATGAAGAAGATGTATGCCCGGGTGAAGGGCTGGCTGAATGCCTTGGCGCGGTTGTTCTTTCCGCGGCATTGCGTGGTGTGCGGCGACTGCCTGCAGCAGGGCGAGGAGGCCCTGTGCATGCGTTGCAACATCGACATGCCCCGCACGGGCTTCCACCTGCAGCGCGACAACGAGGTGGAACGCATGTTTTGGGGGAAAATTCCCTTGGAGCGGGCCACGGCCTACTTCTACTACAGCAAGGGGAGCAGCTACAGGCACATCCTGCATCAGCTGAAGTACAACGGCCGTCACGACGTGGGCGAAGCAATGGGCCGCTTCATGGCCGCAGAGCTGCAGGCGGCGGGCTTCTTCGAGGGAATAGACGTAGTGGTGCCCGTGCCCTTGCATCGCAGCAAGCAGCGGACGCGGGGCTACAACCAGAGTGAATGCATAGCACGGGGCATCGCCCGGGTGACGGGCATCGGGGTAGACCGCGCCTCGGTGGTGCGCCTGAAGAACACAGCTACGCAAACCCGCAAGTCGGCCTACGAGCGGTGGGAGAATGTGCGGGAGATTTTTGCCGTACGCCACCCCGAGCGCTTTGCGGGCAAGCACCTGCTGCTGGTGGACGACGTGCTGACCACCGGCGCCACGCTGACGGCCTGTGCCGATGCCTTTACCTCCGTGGAGGGCATACGCATCAGCATACTGGCGCTGGCCGTGGCCCGGTGAGGGACGAGGGGGCACAATGCAAAATCGGCCCGCTTCCTTCACGGAAGCGAGCCGACCGCTCTTCGTCTTGGACTTGAACCAAGGACCCTCTGATTAACAGTCAGATGCTCTAACCGACTGAGCTAACGAAGAATAGATGAATGAATGATACTGAAA
>CASELH010000036.1 GCA_949288715.1 uncultured Bacteroides sp.
CGGCGGTGAAATGAAGAAGGGTATCTTCTCCATCATGAACTACCTGAACCCGCTGCGTGGCATCGCTTCCATGCACTGCTCTGCCAACACCAACATGGAAGGTACCGACACGGCTATCTTCTTCGGCCTGTCCGGCACGGGTAAGACTACGCTGTCTACCGACCCGAAACGTCTGCTCATCGGCGACGACGAACACGGCTGGGACGACGAAGGCGTATTCAACTACGAAGGCGGCTGCTATGCCAAGGTTATCAACCTCGACAAGGAAAGCGAACCGGACATCTACAACGCCATCAAGCGCGACGCTTTGCTGGAGAACGTTACGGTAGACGCTAACGGCAAGATTGACTTCGCAGACAAGAGCGTTACGGAGAACACCCGCGTTTCTTATCCTATCTACCACATCAACAACATCGTGAAGCCCGTTTCCAAGGGTCCTCACGCTCATCAGGTTATCTTCCTGTCGGCCGATGCCTTCGGCGTATTGCCCCCGGTATCTATCCTGGACGACCAGCAGGCTCAATACTACTTCCTCTCCGGCTTTACTGCTAAGCTGGCTGGTACGGAACGTGGCATCACAGAGCCGACCCCGACATTCTCTGCTTGCTTCGGCGCAGCTTTCTTGAGCCTGCACCCCACGAAGTATGCTGAAGAACTCGTGAAGAAGATGAACAAGGTTGGCGCTAAGGCTTACTTGGTGAACACCGGTTGGAACGGCAGCGGCAAGCGTATCTCTATCCGCGACACCCGCGGCATCATCGACGCCATTCTGGACGGCTCTATCGACAAGGCTCCGACGAAGACCATCCCGTACTTCAACTTCGTTGTTCCTACTGAATTGCCGGGCGTAGATCCGAAGATCCTCGATCCTCGTGACACTTACGACTGCGCTTGCAAGTGGGAAGAAAAGGCCAAGGATTTGGCAGGCCGCTTCATCAAGAACTTCGCTAAGTTCGAGGGTAACGAAGCCGGTAAGGCATTGGTTGCTGCCGGTCCGAAGCTCTAATAAGCTCTGACTAAGCATAGATAAATAAAAGAAGCCTACCCTCATCGGGTAGGCTTCTTTTGCATTCAGGAGGTCACCGGCTTTTCAGCAAGACTACAACTGTACTTGCAGGCGTTTCCCTCTGTAGGTCACCGTTTTGCTGACCTGACGGGGAGCCTCGTCGCCTACGCCCACGCCCTCACGCACAAGCACCAGGCGGAAGGTGCGTTTCTTCAGCATGCCGGGGAATTGACCTTCACGGTCGGCAATGGTCAGGGTCTTGTCCTTGTCCGACCACTCAAGGCGAATGGTGGAGCAGATGCCTTTCTCGTAATTGTAGTTGTTGTTTTCGTCTTCGTAAAGTACAAAGTGGGCATCAGCACCCGGGTAGATGCGTATTTCAAGGTCGTCCCAAGGCTTTTCTTCGGCATACTGCACGCGGGGGCCGATGGGCACGATGCTACCAGCCCGCACGTAGAGGGGAATGATGTCGATGGGGGCTTCGCGGCTGATGGTTTGCCCACCGGCCTGTTTTTCACCGGTCCAGAAGTCATACCAGTCGGTACCGGCGGGCAGGTAGACTTCTTTCGACTTCACATCCTCCAAGTTCACTTGGCGGTTGCCGTCCACATACATGGACTCCGTGACAGGGGCTACCAGCAGTGAGCGGCCAAAGAGGTATTCGCTTCCCAAATCCCGCACGCGCCTGTCGTCCGGGAAGTCCATAAACAAGGGGCGCATGTAGGTATCGCCGTTTTGCGTAATGCTCCACGCCGTGGCATACAGGTAAGGCATCAGCAGGTAGCGCAGGCCGATGTAGCGCTTCAAGGTGGTGAACTCCCAGGAATCCTCATCGCCCATCAGGTAGATTTCGCGGGGAGTGTTGGTGCCATGCGAGCGCATCATCGGGGTAAAGGTGGCAAACTGGGTCCAGCGGACATACAGCTCTCGGAAGGCCGGGTCTTTAATGCCATCGGGGTAGGTGTAGGCATGGAAACCGCCTATGTCGGCATTCCAGTAAGGTATGCCGCAGATGGAGAAGTTCAAGCCGGCAGGTATTTGCTTGGCCAGCACGTCCCACCGGGAAATAATATCGCCCGACCAAGAACTGGCATAGCGCTGCGAGCCGGCAGAAGCCGAGCGGGTAAGGATGAACACACGCTTGTCTGCCCCGGTTGCACGCTGATGCTCAAAGACACTGCCTACCGTCACGATGGGGAAGGCATTGAACACACTGCGATACTGGCCGGCAGCCGTCTGCTGGTTCAGTTTCTTATCGTCGTCGAAAATCTCGGGCTCGGTGGCATCCAGCCACCAGGCATCTACGCCCAGCGAGAAGAGGTTGTCGTTCATATAGCGCCAATACACCTCGCGGGCTTCCTCGTTGAAGGCGTCGTACACCTTAGCCGGCTCGGGGAAGGTCTTGAAGTCCAGCAGCATATTTTTCTCCTTCAGTTCCTTATGGATATCCGTGTTGCTGCCGAAGGAAGGCCATACCGACACCATCAGATGGGCATTCAGCTTGTGCACCTCGTCTATCATGGCTTTAGGGTCGGGGAAAAGTGGATTGTTGAACTTCACTCCATTCCAGTCTTTCTGGTCGGTGCCCCAATATTGCCAATCTTGCACAATGCCGTCGAGCGGCACGCCCAGTTCGCGGTACTTCTTCACCACGCCGAGCAATTCTTCTTGCGACTTGTAGCGTTCCCTCGATTGCCAGAAGCCGTAAGTCCACAAGGCATTCATGGGCACTTGCCCTGTCAGTTCGCGCAGGTTCTTCAGCACACCGTCGGCATTGTCTCCATAGATGAAGTAATAATCGGCACACTGGCCCCACTGGGAGTCGAAAGCCGTCTCCATAGGGTTGTCGGTGAACGTGGTAGGCGAATAGTTGTCCCACAACAGGCCATAGCCCTTGGTGGAATAAACGTAAGGTATGCAAATCTTGGAATTGACATTGCGCAGCAGCACGGCCTGGTTGCGCTGGTTCAGCCTGCCCTCTTGCAGTTGCCCCAAGCCATACAAGGCCTCGTCTTTATCCAGCCTGTAGGCTTGCCTCACCAGGTAAGTCTGCGTGTCCTCATAGGTGACGGGGGTGAATTGTGTTCCGTAATCTTTTTCGGCCAGCAAGGGCTTGTGGCGGCTATCGGCATAAGACACCTTGCCCGTCTCCAAGTCCAATGCCACCTCAAGAGAAGAGGTGCTCAGCGTAACCCGCTCGGGGCTTTCCGCCAGCTGGAAGGGCACACTTTCCGGCTCCTTGACTACTGAATAGCTTTCTTTTGCAAAGGCCTCGCCTTTGGGATACTTTAAGACCCGCACAATCTGGGGGGAATAGAAGCGTATGTCCACCACCATGTCGCATGCCTCTGCCTGGATGCCTTGTTCCGTCTGCCGGACGTCTTGCGCCCAAGTGCCGGAGGTTGCCATGCAGAGCAGACATCCGGCCACCACTGTTTTCTGTCGTTTAAGGTTCATATTGCTGTTGGTTTTAGGTAATTAGATTCAAGTCGGCAGCTTACTCCATGGACACCAGCAATATCCGCTGCAAGTTGCGGATGTCCTTGCGGCTGAGCTCCAAGCCTTCGCGCAGGTAGGTGTCGATGTCGCCATACATCTGCTCCACCTCTTCGCGCGCGGCATTGAGAAAACCTTCGCGGGCCGTAAGCATGGTGGTAATGGCTTCTTGGGAAGGGGCTGGCAGCCTGTAGGCATAGCGCGAGGAAGAGGGGATGTCCAGATACTCGTTGCTCAAGCGGTAATCTTCCATAATGATTTCCGGGTTAACGCCCAATGCCGACAGCACCAGCGCCGAAACGATGCCCGTCCGCCCGTTGCCCGACGAGCAATGCAGCACTACCGGATAGTTTTCCGGCTCCAGCAGCACGTCAAACACCCGGCGGAACTCATGCTTATACTTCCGCATCAGCTCGCGGTTCACACGCTCTACTACGCGATACACCGTGTCGCTCTTCACCTTCCCCATCCTCACGGCTTCTGGTATTTCTTTCAGCTCGTCCACGGGGATAGGAATCTGCACCCTGTGGAATTTCTTGCTCCACGCGCCTTGCCTGCCTGCCTCGTCGGCGCTCCGGAAGTCCACAATAGTTTTGATGCCGATGTTCTGAAGCTCGCGCACCGCGCATTCATCAGGGCTGTCTATGGCCGCCGAGCGGTAAAGCATGCCCCAGCGCACGCGCTTGCGAGTCTCGTAGGCAGGATATCCGCCCAAGTCGCGGAAGTTCTGTATGCCGGGTATAATGACGTTTCTTGCCGCTGTGCGCACGCGGTATTTGTCGGCAAACACCAGGCTGAAGTAGTAGCGGCGCGTAGGGTCGTCGGTCACAACCGTCATCCACTGGTGGGCGATGGGGGCAGTGGCCACAGGCTCGTCTTCCGGAATGTTTTCCGGGTCGGTCGAGGCATATACTTTTACATCGCCTTCAATGGCGGGGGTTGTTTCCCACTTGACGATGCAATTTCCCACCTTGTTTTCTTCGCACGCCACAGAGATGCGCGGCTTTACTCCGTCACACGAAGCAAGCAGCAAACCAAGCAGCACACAGTTGAGCAGTTCTTTATACATAGTTGTAAACCCTTAGCCCGCACCGGCACAGCTCCGGCACGGCATTTACACAAATATAAAGGTTTTCGGGATACGGATATATCGCGAAGCCACGGGTTTTAGATTTCTTTTTTGAAGTTTAGAAGCTGTTTTAAATTATTCCTACAAAGGAGAACCGCCCGTCACAGCCGGTATTTCCCCGCGAATTCGGGGGACACCGAGTTGTCAAGCCCTCTGCACACCTCGGCCGAAAACTCCATGCCCAGGCTCACTATCTTGTCCCACACGGCTTCGCTCAGGTTGTTCAGCGCGTCGTAGCGCACGTCATATTTCAGCAACCCGTACAGGATGCCGGCATTGAAGTTATCGCCTGCGCCGATGGTGCTGGCCGCCTCCACCGGCTGCACGGCATACTCCTTGCTCAACGCCGCAGTGCGCAATGCCACCTGCCCCCGGCCGGCCGTGCAAAGAAAGTTGGGGCAATAAAACTTGACCTTGTCCCGGTATATTTTGTCCACATCCGTCAAGCCATACATATAGAAGAAGTCGTCTTTCGAGCCGCGCACCACGTTGGCATGCTCCAAGTTCTCAATGATGGCGGGAGCCAGCTTCATGGCCTCCGGCTGGTGGGCAGCACGGAAGTTGGGGTCGTAGTACACCATGGCACGGCGCTCGCGCGCCAGGTCGAGCAACTGTAGCACCTTGTCGTGCAATGCAGGATTCAAGGCATAATACGAGCCCAAGAGCACGATGTCATCCTCATTTATGCGCGGGAAGTCTACGTCCAGCCTCTGTCGGGGATAGTTTTTGTAAAACAGGTATTCCGCCTCCCGGTGCTCGTCCAAGAAGGCCAGCGACACCGGCGACTGCCCGTCGGGAAACACACTGACCGTATCCGTAGGGATGCCGTTTTCTTCCAGGAAGCGCAAAATAATGTGCCCCACCCGGTCGTCGCCCGTCTCGCTGATGAAACGCACGGGCACCCCCACCCGACTCAACGAAACAATGGCATTGAGTACCGAACCTCCGGGTACAGCCGCCGTAGGCCGCCCGTCACGGAAGATGATGTCGAGAATAGCCTCTCCTATACCTATTACTTTTCGCATGGCAATATATTTTTTCTATCCAAGCCCGCATTCATAAAGGGCTAACTCTGCAAATATCCGCAAATTCCCGCGAATAACGATAATATTTTATTGTAATTTTGCCGCCGTAAATCCGTTTAGAACTTCCATATGAACATAAAGAACGACACCACAACCCCTTGCAACCGTTTCACTTTGCCCAACGGATTGCGAATCATCCATATTCCCTCGGCCTCACCGGTAGCCTATTGCGGCTTTGCCGTCAATGCCGGCACACGCGATGAACTGGAGCACGAGCACGGCATGGCACATTTCGTAGAGCACATGCTGTTCAAGGGCACACGCAAGCGCAAAGCATGGCACATACTGAACCGCATGGAAAACGTGGGCGGCGACCTCAATGCCTACACCAATAAGGAGGAAACAGTGATTTACTCCGCCTTCCTGGCCGAATACTTCGACCGCGCCTTCGAACTGCTCACCGACATCGTATTCCATTCTACCTTCCCCCAACGGGAAATAGACAAAGAGACAGAAGTCATCATAGACGAAATACAGTCGTACGAAGACAGCCCCGCCGAACTGATATTCGACGACTTTGAAGACCTCATCTTCCCCGGCCACCCGCTGGGACATAACATACTGGGTACGCCATCCGGCCTGAAGGCTTTCACCAGTGAAGCTGCCCATGCTTTCACCAGCCGCTTCTACCGGCCGGACAACGCCATCTTCTTCGTGCAAGGCAACGTCAGTTTCCGCCAAATAAAGCACCGGGCAGAGCGCCTGCTTGCCGATGTTCCGTCAACGCCAAGCGATTACCTCCGCACACCGCCGCCCCTCTACGTGCCCCGCAAGCAAGCACTGCACAAAGGCACCCACCAGACGCACGTCATGATAGGCGGCCGGGGCTATGACGCAAAGGACAGCAAACGCACCGCCCTCTACCTGCTGAACAATCTGCTGGGAGGCCCCGGCATGAACAGCCGCCTCAACGTGGCCCTGCGCGAACGCCGGGGACTGGTGTACAACGTAGAATCCAACCTCACCTCATATACCGACACCGGTACTTTCTGCATCTACTTCGGCTGCGACCCCAAGGACACCGCCCTCTGCATCCGCCTGGTGCAAAGAGAACTGAAACGCCTCTGCGACAACGCCCTCACCACCACCCAACTACACGCCGCCAAGAAGCAACTCACCGGCCAGATAGGCGTAGCCCTCGACAACAACGAGAACAACGCCCTCGGCGCCGCCAAGACCTTCCTGCACTACGACCGCTACGACACGCCCCTGGCCCTCTACCGCCGCATCGAAGCCCTCACCCCCTCCCAACTGCTCGAGGTAGCCAACGAGGTGCTGGCAGAGGATAGGCTGGCGGGGCTGAGGTATGAATAAAACCAGCTATGTTTCAAGCTAATAAAGCAATATGGTATCATACTGCTACTTAACGACAAAACTCTTTTTGTTCAGACCTATCCCTTTCAACGTAAGCGATTTCCAATGAGGAGGAAGAAGTGGATTTTCCTGCACAATACCCTTATCTGTTATTCTTAACCCCCCAAAACCTGATAACAATACTTGCAACAGGCCTCCGGCTCCAGTGCAAAAATAAGGATTATTAGAAAATGCTGATTCCGACAATACGCCAAAAGGAGGACGCTTATTAGGTAAATAGCTCTTTTTGAAAAACTCATAAGATTTCTCCCTATCCCCTAACTGAGCATAAAGTATTGCCAAAATCGCATTACCCATAGCCGGACCATCTTCATAGATTTTTTTAGAGTAATAATCCACATTCTTTTTAATATTTTCCTTTCCAGTTAGGATATTCAACGGATAGCTTAACAGATTGACATCGGCTTGCTTAACAACAGCCCCATCATAAGCCTTATGCTCTTTCATTACACCATTAGGAAAATAATGAAAGCAAATGCCATTGGCCACCGTTTTCCATTCGGAGGGATATACTTGTTTAAGGATATTGGCAGCCTTTATCGCACATAACAAAGCTGTTTTAGCCGAACCGTTTGTAAAAGCGTTATCATCTACATTGGGAGCAAATTCATCTGCACCTACCACATTATTAATAGAATAGCTACCATCGGAATTACGAACAGCTCTTGATACCCAAAAATCAGCCACTTGACTTAGTACCAAAAACCCTTCTTCACGTAACCAACGAATATCTTTTGTCACACAGTAATAGTTCCAAAATGCTATCGCCACATCAGCCGTGATATGGTGCTCAAACGGACCAGTCAAACACCACGTAGGTGTAGCTTCCTCACCAGAGTCATCTGATTCCCAAGGGAACATACATCCCTTATAACCAAATACGGTAGCACGTTGCATGGCTTTAGAAAGGCGATCCGTACGATAATCTATGCATGACTTAGCCATGTCAGCATTCAACATTAATAATGGGGGATACATCCACAATTCTGTATCCCAAAACACATGACCGTTGTAACCTGTTACCGTAGAAAGCCCCATCGGAGGAATGCTCAAACGAGTGTTTTCACCAGCAAAAGAATATAAATTATACAAAGCCAAGCGAACATCCCGTTGTGTCTCATCATCACCCTCAATAATGATATCGCTTTGCCACAAACGCTCCCATACCCTTTTATGCCCGTCGAGAAAATGCTCAATATCCGATTGCAAAGCATATACTGCCATACGCTCGGCTTCAGCACGCGGATTAAAAAAATCACGTGATGAACAAATACTTCCTATTAAAGCAAACCGATAGCTTATTCCCTTCTTCAAATGAACCTTAAACCCCATGGACTGATAGTGAGCCACGCCGTAATAAGAACGAATATTAGGGCGTTCTGTATCAAAAAGGAAAGCTGAACAAGTTGCCAGTTCTTGCATACCAGTACGACTTTTTGCAGTAGAGACATATACTGGTAACTCGATTTCTCCATCTTTCAACATTTTATAAGAAGTAGATGTATTTTGCAGTTCTATGGGGAAAACAGTGCTATTGATAACTTCTAAATCAATATTTTGATTAGGAATTACTGTCACCAACGACAACGCCATATAAGGAAAATTGCGCAATGCTCTTAATGATTGCGAAATAGAAGCCTTGGGCGTTTCCACTTTCGTTTCCAAATAAGCCTCTTTCATATTTAGGCTCTGCTCCCAATTGTAACTATTACGACGTGTAACGTCTTCACCATCAATCTTCATTACAATATTAGTAAACACTGGACCTCTGACAATGCGACTTACCCCTTCTTTATCCTCCTTATCATATACTCCATTCAATACAATGTCATTCACATTGAATAATTCTATTCCACTGACGAGTCCTATCCGACCATTGGCTAAGGTTACACCATTATAGTTCTCATCAGAATGAGTTGTGATTACCCAATTGTTTGTACCTAATGCAAAAAGATATTGCACAGATAACATCCATACAAAAAATATAAATGCTCGTTTATTCATAATACAAGGCTATACATGCTCTCATTCGTATTCTCTATATGCACCGAAACGTGCCAATCTATCTTCACCTAATTGTCTTGGAGCCGGCTGTTTTTTAAGATGTAACCCCTTGCAGATTTGCTCCCAAAGTTCCGTACGCACATATGTTTGGTGTACCTTTTGAAAAGGAATAGAAAGCAGTAACAGTTTTGCCTCCTTAAATTTCTTTTGATCTATCAATAACTGCACTTTGCGCTCACCTATCCATTCATCTGCACTGGAATCCACCATATTCAACCATTTTTCTCGCTCTTCCAGAGCTTCTTCTCCAAACTTTTCCAGCAGTTTATCACGTTCCACAATAATTTGCGGATGTAAAGACAACCATGAAGACTCACTAATGTACTCATAAACCTCACGTGCTTTCTCAAACTTACGCTGCACGACATAAAGCCTTGCCAACAGCACTTTAGCTAAATCATAATCTATTCCTTCCAATTGTGCGACAGCCTCATCTATACGTTCACGACCGGCCAACCAAGTACCATAATAGTATTTCCAAAAGACTTGAGCCATATTATTCGTTGTCTGTATAGCCCAGACAAATGCACTATCCAAATCTTCCATGCCAGAAGGAGCCCAACAACACTCAATAGGATCTGGAGCCTCAGGGACTGGCAGTCTTTGTCGATAAGCTGACTTCAAATCTTCCCACACATCACATTCCTCCGGACGCGCCCAACCAAACAATGGAATTTCTTCTATAGGTTTTAAGTCTACATCCGGTACTTGCAATGTGTAAATATCTAATGCGCAATCGGTCGGTATCCAATATTCTACATGATATCTAGTCTCATCCGGGTGCAATTCTAACTTGATAGATTGGTCACGAATTGGACCTCCTTGTATTTCCACGTAAGGCTTCCGACAAGGAGTACTCAACATTGACCATTCCTTATCTTCCTCTACGCCATAACTCCAAAGTTTAATACCTGGTGCACTCTCATCTGAAGCAATGTGATAAAGTCCACACCCTAAAGAAGGTGTAAATGCACCAAAAGCATTCACATCTTTCGTTTGCCAAAAATAGCCTGTCATTTCTTGTATGTCACGCTCATATTTTGCACCTTCAGTTTCCCAATTTATCTCCTTTAACTCTGAAGCATGAGACAACACACGCCCGTTCGGAAAATCGTATTCCGTATCAGGTGCACAAGGCAAAGCTGCATTAGACCATGACATCCAAGGATACGTCCCTTGTCCCGGATTATGGTACACTACTCTTTGTGTCAAATATGCATCATCTGTTCCCAATGAATATTCCACCGTCCACTGCATGCCATAATGTACCTCACGCTCACCACATGACACATATATACGGTTACCAGCATCCTCTATTTGATAGCAAACTGTCTCATTTTGCGAAGGAGAGTGAGAAATAGGAAAACTGACCTCTATTCCTCCTGCTACAAAATAAAAACGAGGCAAAATACGAGTTTGCTTCACTACACCCGGATTATAAAGCACCTCTTTGCCACTTGCTTTATGAATCAGTGAAACAACTTTTCCACCTAAATCCGGACAAATTACAGCTTTCAATTGCTCATTCTCCAAACTGATCATTCGATAAACTTTGGGAACAGGACGATTAGAAGTCTCGCAATAACTCATGTAAGGATATACGCCATTGGGGTCAAAAGCCGTAGGTATAGGGCCACAAGCCAACAACTCATGAGTCAGCAACACTTTTCGATATACCTCACATTCTACTCCCGTAGCCGCACAGATTTTGCCCGATGATAATCCGGCCAACAATACAAACATTTCTATAATAATATAACGACATTTCATAGGTCACAATTTTAGATAAAACAACCGGCAAAAGTATGCACCGCCTCTCTTCAACAGCAGGCAGTACACTCCTGCCGGTTTTCGTGTGAAAAGTTAATAAAAAAGACCTCTGCAGCGATTATTTATCCGCAAGCAAGTCAGAAAGTTCTTGAACAATCCGGTTACCCTTACTGACATCTGCAGCAATCTTTTTCTCATCAAAATTCTTTTCCTTTAAAAATACCTGCAAATGTTTATCCAAGGCATCTAACATTTTTTTTGCTTCTGGCAAATTAGAGGTAGATGCTTTCTCTTTCAGGATACGCATCTTTTCATAATCTACAATACCTTCGCGCATTTTTTCAAAACGAATACAACTCTTTCCGCCTGGATATACCATGAAGCAATCGCCTGCTGGCCATAAGCCATGGCGCCCATCCCTATTCACATCTTCCGGCCACGCATCGTAAGCCCAGCGCAAGAAACCGTTGTAACCGTGAGCCATAGCATACCAACTAATCCAACGCCCTTCAATGGGAGGAGAGAATAGGAAATTGTTGGGAATAGGCGGATTACAGCAGACGTACACAGTAGAAGTTCTACCCTCTGCACTGCGTTTTTGCTGCTCGGCTACCGTAGGCTCATTGCCGTACAAGAATGAATAATCGTCCAACAGTCCATCCAAATCTTTGTGCCAGTTGCCTGCATACGTTATTTTCCAGCACTTGTCATGTGCCCGCACTACCTTGATGGCCGCCAAAGTCTCCTCTTTAGGATTCTCGTTAATACCAATATAGGTAATGTCCAACCAACCTTTAGCTTCCAAGTGACGCTTAAAATCAGTCAAGAAAACATTCCACATGTCTGCAAATTCTTTAGACGAAGGTGACCAGTAAACATACACATAATCTCCCGTAGCCTCATCCATGTAACGGTGACGAAATCCCCAAGGAATGGCCGTGTACAACGTAATAGCCTTATTGATGCCACACTCCATAGCCAACTCGACATATTCATCAAATATCTTATAGTCGAACGCCCAAGTACCATCCGTCTTTTTAAGCCATTCTATCATTCCCCCTTCAATCATGTAGGAGTTATCTCCCCACGGAGAATGTACGCCATATGTAGTGATATAAGTACCTCCAGCTTCCGCATAAAGTTTCAAATGTTGTCTCAGCAACATTTTATGCTCCGATGACCAAGGTTCCACATCGTTATACCACGCCACAGCCCAAGGATTTTGCCACAAGTCCAAACGGTATTGCCAGTCCTTGGGATAAGGTAGTACTTGATTTTGCACCCGCACTTCCAAATCTAAAGTCTGCACCACTCCTCCTTCAGCCCGTACTTCTACTTTTCCCTTATAAGTGCCCGGCATTGTACCCCTTGGTACATCCAACGATATCCACACCGGACGCACCGTCTTCTCGGGCAAATCAAAGCGATCAAATGTCTCAAAGCGATCAGGCATCAAGAATCCTGCTTTATGGGGTGTATTTCCACACACAGCCGTTTTGTCTGCATAAGGATAATTGGAAAGTACATATCGCACTAATTCAAAAGAGACATTTTCTTTCGGTATGCTACAGCCCGATTCACTCACCAAGCCTTGGGTGAAAACCCTCACTTGTTCAAGTTCTTCAGCCGACCATACCAGCACTTGCGCATTTACCCGCTCGCCCCTCCAGGCCACTGTAGCATATGAAGAAACCAAATCAGCATTTGGTACTTCCCTACGGAAATAGAGTCTGTCTGTCGACCCAAAAGCCACATGCAACCCTTCTTGACCTCTCCAAGCAGAAGGATTGGCACAACTGTCAAACGTCAGTTCATGCTGATAATGTGGTTGTCGCACAGGCATGCTGGCCGCCGGAACTTCACCCGGCTTCAATTGGCCGAATACCAATTGAGAACAAAGCAGGAATCCTGCTATCGTAAAAAAATCTTTCATATTTTTCTTATATCTTTGTTCGTTAGTGTTTTTTTGTTATTCGTCATAGCTCACATACATCACCAGCCCGGGTTCTGTTCCAAAGTCCCCTGTGAAAGCTGCACCTGTTGTAAAGGAAGCGGAGACAGCCAATGCTTTGGCACTTCAAACTTACGGCTCTCTGCCGGTTGTACCACAATAAAGCCTTCTTCATCCACCTGAATATCTTGACCAATAATCAAACTTGGATTCTTTTCCTGAAACTCCGTTCCTTCAAACTTCACGCCACGAAGTGCCTGTGGCAATACGTCCACAGCTGTACCCCAACGACGAAGGTCATCACGACGGTAGCCCTCAAAAGCCAGTTCTACCGTACGTTCACGCCTGATTTCTGTCAACATGTCCAAGCCATTAGTTGCCACAAAATCATTTGTTAAAGCTGGCATTCCTACACGGTCTCTCAAATCATTGATGGTAATATTCAGTTCTTCATCTGTTATCGTCCCGTTCAATTCATACAAAGCCTCTGCCAAAATCAGCAAAACTTCTCCATAGCGAAATTCCTTGAAATCGTAAGCACACTGCTGACGCATAGCTTCAGGCGTTTCGTCCAAAAACTTCCGTATCAAATAGCCCGTACGAGTAGAATTGTTTCCTATGAACGAAGGGTACATCTCCACCCAAGTATTTGATTCAGAATAAACCAAGCTTCCAGGCACTATAAAAGTCTGTGCCATACGGGAGTCTCTATTTTCAAACTCTGATGCCTCCAACGCATAACCTTGGAATAACGGCGACTTGTCAATAGGCAACCCATCCGTACAGAGATACATATCCGCCAAGTTTTTGGTAGGCACTTCTGCTCCCAACAGTAGTTCACGCGTCCAATTGTGCACAATGCGCAATTCATAATATCTCCTTGCCAAAATTACCTCTTCACTGTCGTCTCCCTGTAAAACTTGAAGATATTTATAACTGTCTGCCCCATTACCACGATACAAGGCATATTCCTGAGAATTCGCCAACTCTTGTGCGCTCTCCACTGCCACTCGTAGGTATTTATTCGCATCTGCTCCGCCATGATATTTCTCCCAAGTACCTTCATACAAAGCAACACGGGCTTTCAACGCCAATGCTGCACCTTGCGTAGCGCGTCCCAACTCGTCAGCAGTCAGCTCACTCTGCTTAGGCAACAAAGGAATAGCATAATCCAAATCCTCCAAAATAAAATCCACAATCTCTTGTTGTGTAGAACGCGGAGTATACAACTCCGGAGAATCCGTATTCAGAGGCATGTCTATTTTAGGAACGCCACCATAGGTTTTCATCAATTTCCAATAATTGTATGCCCGAAAGAACCAAGCCTCTGCTTTCCAACGTCCTATCTCTGTATCAGACAAGCCCGATTCTTCAGCTTTCTGCAACAAATAAGATGTAGACTGAATATATTCCCAAGGTTGATCCCAATCATCCGAATTCACCGGAGCCAGATAAGAGCCATCGCTCACATCGTTTGCTCCTTGTCCATAAGCAATATCTGAATTCTGATCAATATATTGGGGCACAGTAGTCAGACTAAAATAAAAGCCATTGGCTGCCAACTGGAAGTCTTTCGATGATTTCCAAAACGAAACATCTGAAATCTGATCCATCGGCTCCATATTTAATAACTCGCAACCACCCAAAAATAAAGAAAGAGAGAGGGTGGCAACTATACTTAAACGTTTCATAATATAGCTATTAGATTTAAAAATATTAGAATGTCACATCAATGCCAAAAGAATAATACCTCAAGAAGGGATAATTATTGCCAGCAGTCCCCGACTCCGGGTCCCAGCCACCTTTTACTCCATGAATTTCAAAAAGGTCTTGTCCGCTAGCATACACGCGAGCGCGTTCTATGCCAACCTTCTTCAAAAATCCAGTAGGTAAAGAATAGCCTATTTGTATATTCTTCAGTCTTACATATGCAGCATTTATTTTTTGTAAAGTAGACGCTTGATAGTTCCATTTCCTTATTTCACCATGAGTCAACCTTGGGTAATAAGCATCCGGTCTGTCCTCATTCCACGTCTTGCCATAGTAAAACTCGGGTGGGTATCTCCACCATTCACTCCAAGGCATGGCAAAATCCCCTTCACGGAACAAAGTCCGTTTGCCTACCCCTTGAAAGAATACGCTGACATCGAAATTTCGCCATTTAGCCCCCAAATTAACGCCGAAGGTATACCGAGGTGTAGTAGAACCTACGAACTTGGCATCGCCATCACCACCATCAGCACCGTAAGTAGATATTTGCCCGTCTCCATCCAAATCCTTAAATTTCGCATCCCCAGTGCCGATATTAGATGGGACGCCACCCAATTGCTTATAGGCGTCCAGTTCTTCTTGGTTTCTAATAACGCCATCATATACGTATGCAAAATACGAATCAATGGGATATCCTTCACGTGTATGATTCAGTCCCAGTTCATAGGTGTCTGCGCCACCATATTCCACCAACTTGTTTTTAGCGTCACTCAGTTGCAACGAGGCTGAATATTCCCACTCACCAACTTTATCATGCCAATTCAAAGTCAATTCAAAACCATTAGTGCGCAACTTACCGGCATTCACATCGGGCGGTGTTGCCCCCAACATACTGGGATAAGTCACCGGAATCAACATATTATTATTCATCTTCACAAAATAGTCGAACGACACATTCAAACGGGAATCCAAGAATGAAGCGTCAACGCCAACATTAATGTTCTCCAAGATTTCCCAAGTACGGTCTGTTCCTGCCAGGACATCCAAACCAATGGATTGCGTTTGAGAGCCATCTCCAAAAGGATAATATGTATCCCCAAACTTCAGCAACTGAATATAATCATAAAGCCGTATACCTTCTTGGTTACCAGTCTGCCCATAGGAAGCTCTCAGTTTTAACTCATCGAATACTTGCGAATCTTTCAACCAATTTTCTTGCGACAACCGCCAACTGGCCGACACACCGGGAAACATGCGCCAGCGATTCCCTTCTGCAAAGCGAGAACTTCCGTCATAGCGCAGATTGGTTTCCACAATATATTTGTTTTTATAGCTGTAGCCAAAGCGGGCAAAAGCAGAAGCCGTAGCCCAATGTTGTCCACTTCCTTCACTACGCATATTACCGGTACCGCCCAAATTCAATTCCCACAAACCGTCAACCGTGAAATTATCTCTCCGAGCCAGGAAACCACGGATTTCTTCCGTTTCGTAAGCCGTACCCAACATGGCATCCAAATGATGATCCGGTCCAAAGTTATGGCTATAGTTCAAATAAGCTGTATAGTTTTGATAAACAGTTTCCTCGGTCGATCGGTCTACTGCAGACTCCTCCGGACTGCCGGCATTAGTATAATAGTTGACACTACCATCCCAAGTATAAAGAGGAATGGCATTAGCAATCACCTCATTATTCAGATTTTTGTAGTTTACACCTGCCTGCGCATTCAGAATCAGCTCATCTGTGATATTAGCAACCAATTTAAAGTTACCATACATCTCTCGCGTCTTATAAGTGCTTGTTTCAGATTCTTTGGCAAGGGCTACCGCATTACTCCATCCTCCTTGCGAGAAAAATTGCCCCTCCGGATTATATACCGGGAAATTCGCCATATCAAGAATGGCCTCACTAATTACCCACGAGGCATTACCATCTTCTCTCTTCTGATTATCCAAGGCCACTTTGGTTTCCAACTTCAACCAATTATTGAACCTATAATCATAGTTCAACCGCAGGTTATAGCGAGTATCATTGTCGGCGGCATAGCGCACTACGCCATACTGCTTGCTGTAGCCTGCCGACAAGTAATAATTATTCTTCTCGCCACCGCCCGAAACAGAAATGTTGTGCTTATGTTGCACCCCAGTATGCAACACCTCATCCATCCAATCCGTATTGGTAAAGAATAATTTCCAACCTGGCTGCGTAGGATGGTCTATCGGATTAGGGTCATTTGCCAAAATCTTCTGCAACATCTCATCTGTATAGATCGGCACGGCACCGTTATGAATGTTAGCCTCATTGTCCATTATTGCAAGTTGATAAGCATTCGGGGCTTCCATCATGCCGGTAGCCCGGGTAAAAGCCACATTGCCACTATAGGTTATTTTAGGAGTACCGTCCTTACCCTTCTTAGTCGTAATCAGCACCACGCCTCCTGCTGCCCGAGCGCCATATATGGAAGCGGCTGCATCCTTCAACACCGAAATGTTTTCTATGTCCTGAGGATTAACCATATTGATATCTCCCTGAATGCCATCAATCAATACCAAGGGAGAGTTTCCTCCATTAGTTGACGACGCGCCACGCACATTCAAGTTGAATTCCTCAGCTCCCGGCTGTCCGGAAGAACGCTGGATAATCATGCCGGGAATCTCACCTTGCAATGCCTGCACCACATTAGTTACCGGCTTAGCATCCAACGACTCAGAATTCAACTTGGACACCGCACCCGACAGATTTGTCTTACGCTGCGTTCCATACCCAATCACCACTACCTCATCCAACAATTCCGTATCTTCTTTCAGCGTCACCTGCGCCAAACTACTGCTGTTCGCGTCCAACTCCACTGGTTCATATCCTATATATGAAACTATAATTACAGCATCTGCCGGAACATTATCCAATTTATAACGTCCCTCCATGTCGGTAATTACTCCATTAGTAGTACCTTTTACCACGACATTGGCACCAATCACCGGCTCACCTTGGGCATCTATCACCCTTCCACTCACCGTTTTCGTTTGTTGCTGTCCTATAGTATTCTTTTGAGAAATAATGATCATCTTATTTTGCAGATGAAACTCCAGATTGTCGGGCAATACTGCCGAAAGTACCTCCTGAATAGAAGCCTCCTCAAAACTACGAGTTACCTTTCTACTGCTATCAAGGTCATCATTGTCATACACTATAGAAAAACCAGTTTGCTTTTCTACTTCTTCAAGCACACTCCGCAAAGGAGTCGATTTAAATTCTTTCGTTACCGTTTGGGCTTGAATGGCCAAACTCCCCAGTGCCAGCAGTGACAAAAGAGCCAGCCTACGAATCGTTTTTCGATGGTCCATACAATTTAGATTTTAAATATTACCAATTTATTACACACATCTACACAGATGTGCATAATCCGGCAAAAGGCAACAAAGGAATCTTCAATTCCCCACAAACATTTGCCCGCTCAAAAGGCCTTAATGGATATAAATATCCCTGCCCTTTACAGCAACGGTCATCGGAATCACTTCAGCCAAAGCTTTCAGCACGTCGTGCACAGTTTCCTCATTGCGTACGGAAATCCTCAGGTTACGTTCACCCAACGAGTCAGTCTCCAAGTGGAATGCCACATCGTAGTGCCGTGCCAGCTTCGGCAGCAAGTCGCGTAGCGTAATATGGTCATACTCTATCCGCCCATCTACCCAAGCATTGCTCTGCCTGGCATCCACTCGCTCCTTGCACCATTCGCCTGAGGCTTTCTCCATGCGCACCTGCTCGCCGGGAGCGACCTCCAATGCCCGGTCATCATGCCGAAACTCAATACTGCCTTCCAGCAACGTGGCCTCCACATAGTTGTCCTCCGGATAAGCCGATACGTTGAACTTAGTGCCCTTCACCACGATGTTGCACGACCCCATGTCCACCGTAAACTCGCGCCCGTCTTGCTTCGCCACATCAAAATAAGCTTCGCCAGACACCTCCACCCGCCTTTCCTTCACGTCAAAGCGGTTAGAGTAGCACAACCGCGAACCAGAGTTCAGCCACACCACCGTGCCGTCACCCAGCGTCAGCTTGCTCCTTTCACCGTTAGGGGTTTCAAAGACGAACAGTTTCTCCGTGTCCGGTTCAAAGGAATAGACCGCCAATTTGAATGAAATGACTGCCACGCATACCAAAACCACTGCAGCTGCCAAGTAGCGGAGCACCGGCCTGTGCACCAACCGGAGTCTCTTTTCCCGGGAATGCCCCTCGGCAACCTTCAGCTTCTGTTGCAAAGCCTGCCAATTTTCATTCAACGCCTTGTTATCCTTCTCACCAGCCAGCCATTCCTGCTCCCATTGACGAAACAAAGCCCGGTTTTTAGCATTCTCCTTAATATAAGCATATAAACGAGACTCATCTGCCCGGCTTATCTTGCCCTCGAAATACAGCAATGCCAACTCACGAAAATCATCTGTTCTTTCCATGTCCTCTTACTTATTAGATAAAACAATCGAACGGAACTTTACCCAACCCCCTTAGGCAGAAAAAATGCAAGAGAAAAGTATTTTCCTATAAATATCTCAATTCCAATTATAAAATCAATCTGTAAAAAATAGCATAACCAATGCAAACCAATATACACCTACGGGATACCTCTTCCGGAAGTGTGCCTCAAAAGCCTCCAGTGCCCGCTTGATGTGCTTTTCCACTGCCGTGGTAGAAATGGTCAGCCGCTCGGCAATCTCACGGTTCTTCAGCCCCTCACACCGGCTCAACAGAAAGACCTCCCGCGAGCGTTCGGGCAGGCTGCCCAATACTATCGGAATCTGTGCCTCCAGCTCTTTATAAAGGAAATCCATCTCCACGTCGGGACAAAAATCCAAATGGTACAAACGTTCCTCGCCATCCAGGTTCTCCAGCCAATCTACCGCGCGGATGTCTACCAGTGCTTGCCGCTTCAAATAATTGATACACCCATTGCGCACCATGGTAAACAGCAATGAAGACACCGAAACACCCTCCAGCAACTGCCTCTTCTCCCAAAACTTCACAAAAGCGTCCTGCACCAAGTCCTCAGCCTCCTCCCTGCTTTGCACAAAGCGGTCGGCATACCCCAGCAGCCGGCGGTAATACCTGACGTACAGCAAACGGAATGCCCGTTCGTTGCCAGCCTTTATTTCATCCCACAGAAAAATTTCATTATCAGAATTCATGCTTGCAAGATTTTCTGACAGTATAATCAATACATCGAGGCCAAAAATACGAAGATTTATTGCATCGCAAACATTTTTTAGTAAATAATTTGTTTGCAATGGGAAACACGCACTTGAAAACTGCCCACCCTTTGCACAATCCATCCCCATTCCCTATCTTCGCAGCGCAATGCAAAAACAACAATACCCCATGAACAATCAAGGAGAAATTATCCTGTATCAGCCGGACGAAACCATCAAGGTAGAAGTACGCCTGGAAGATGAAACCGTTTGGCTGACGCAAGCACAAATGGCCGAATTATTTGATGTGAAAGAACACACGATAACCTATCACATAAAAGAAATATATAACATAGGAGAATTAGAAATACTTCCAACTACTCGAAAAATTCGAGTAGTTCGAAAAGAAGGCAACCGCACTGTCAATAGGAATCTTGATTTCTATAATCTCGACATGATTATTTCCGTGGGATATAGGGTCTCAAGCAAAAGAGGTGTCCAATTCCGCCAATGGGCAAACAAAGTCTTAAAAGAATATTTATTAAGAGGCTATTCCGTAAACCAACGCTTAGAAGCCCTCGAGAATAAAGTCGACAAACAATTCCACCTGTACAACAATGAACTGCAGAAAATAAACGACCAAATCGCCTTCTTCGTCCGCACCTCCCTGCCCCCGGTAGAGGGCATCTTCTACAACGGACAGATATTTGACGCATACAAGTTTGCCACCGACCTTATCCGGACAGCCCAAAAGTCGCTGCTGCTGATAGACAACTATGTAGACGAATTTATAAGACCTACCGGGACAGCCACGACCGCTTCCTCATCATTGACGATACGGATGTTTACCACATCGGTGCCTCGCTGAAAGACCTAGGCAAGAAAATGTTTGCCTTCTCCAAGCTGGAGATACCCGCCACAACCCTCACCAACCTGCTATAAGCCCTCCTTCCCCCTTTCCCGTCAATATCCCTTACCTACCTTGTATATATTTCCTACGTTCCACCTCCTTTCCATAAGGCAAAATCGAAATAGGAGCAGATAAGGAGATGGTAAGGAGTTGGTAAGGAGAAGAAACGAAGATGGTAATATTTTGGTATATCGAAACACTATATAACATTGGTTTTCAAATATATGCAAATGCATACATTTTACCAATTCAGCAAAAACCGCATATCCGCCATGTAAACATTTCTACTTTTCGGCGTAAAGAAAGAGGAAAAGTGGACAGGGTTAAAGGCTGAAAAAATTACGATAATAAGCGTGAATCCGGTTTGGGCGGGGAAAATGGGGAAAACGCCCCCGAAAGGAAACATTTCATACCCATAAAATCGTTTATCAGCCACAAAATAATTCTTTGCAAATCCACTTATGCTGTAAAACATATAATTGATAATCAGCTTATAAGAATTTTTATACCTATATTTTTTTGTTTTTATTATATTCTAATATACCTTTGCCACCGTTCTAATGCGAGAACAACACGTGAATAGTTAATCTTAATTAAGTTAAACACATGAAGAAGCTTTTATCAGTTTTATTTATGTTGAGCTTTACCTTTGCTGCTGTATGGGCACAGAACATACAGGTAAAAGGTACGGTGGTAAGTGGCACGGACAACGAGCCCTTGCCCGGTGTGAATGTGGTGTTGAAAGGCAACACAGGTACGGGAACTATTACCGACATCGACGGTAACTTCCTGCTCAGTGTTCCTTCCGACGCAGTGCTTACCGTTTCTTACATTGGTTTCGTGACGCAGGACGTGCCCGTGAACGGACAGTCGTTGCTGAAGGTAGTCTTGAAGGAAGACAACGAGACTCTGGATGAAGTGGTTGTAATTGGTTATGGTGTTCAGAAGAAGAGCGTGGTGACGGCTTCCATTGCTTCGGTTTCTTCGGAAGACCTGGAATTTACTTCGCCCGTGCGCGTGGACAATGCCTTGAAGGGCTTGGCTGCCGGTGTGCAGGTCAGCACGCAGAACGGTCAGCCGGGTTCGGCCGCCAAGATTCGTATCCGTGGTACGGGTACCATCAACAACAGCGACCCGCTCTACATTGTGGACGGCATGCCCATCGGTGGCGGCATTGACAACATCAACCCCGCCGACATCGAGTCTATCGAGGTGCTGAAGGACGCCGCTTCGGCTGCCGTGTATGGTGCACGTGCCGCCAACGGTGTAGTATTGGTGACTACGAAGAAGGGTGCCATAGGCAAGGCGCGCGTTACGTATGACTTCTCCTACGGCTGGCAAAGCCCGTGGCGTCAACGCAAGATGCTGAACGCTTCGCAATATGCCACTTTGATGAACGAGGCTTCGCAGTATGCAGGCGAAGGCATCATCTACGACAACCCCGCAGCCTTGGGCAAGGGTACGAACTGGCAGGATGCCCTGTTCAACGACGGTGCCCCGGTGCAGAACCACCAGCTGAGCGTGAGCGGCGCTTCGGAGAAGGTGAACTACTACTTCTCGGCCGGCTACTACAACCAGGAAGGTATCATCGGCGGTAACTACAACAAGTCTAACTACGAGCGTCTGTCTTTCCGCAGCAACACGCTGTACACCCTGTTCGACGAGACAAAGAACCGCAACTGGCTGCGCAAGATGACGGTAGGCGTAAACGTGTCTTACTCGCGCATCAACAGCATCGGCGTGACAGCCGGTAGCTTGACCGGCTCTCCGCTGGGCGACGCCCTGCTGATGGACCCTACGCTGCCCGTTTACTTTGAGAGCGAAGACCAGCTGCAGGATTACGACCACTCCATGTACGGTGAACCTATCTACGACCCCAAAACGGGCAAGCTGTTCTCCATGCCGAGCACGAACTTCAACGAGCTGGCCAACCCGCTGGCACGCATGGTAGCCCAACCGGGAACTTGGAACAATTCCGATAAGATTATTGCCAACCTGACGGCCGAATTGGGCATCTGGGACAACTTGAAGTACAAGTTCTCTTGGGGTTCCGACCTTGCCTTCTGGGGCTCTGACGGCTGGAGTCATCCTTACTACTTGAATGCCAACAACCGTAACGAGAATTCGCAGGTTACCTCTGAAATGAACCGCGGCTATACGTGGCAGATTGAAAACGTGCTGACCTACGACAAGACTTTCGGGCAGCATTCATTCTCTGTAGTGTTGGGCCAGTCGGCAGAACGCTATACCGCCCGCAAGTTGCACGGTCAACGTTACGACCTAATTGATTACATTGCCGACAAGGCCAACCTGGACTTCTGTACCGGTCTGGCATCCGACGGTCGCCAGCTGGCATCGGGTGGTTGGCAAGACCCTAACTCACTGGCTTCTTACTTTGGCCGACTGAGCTATAACTTCGCAGAGCGCTACATGTTGCAGGTGACGGTACGTCGTGACGGCTCTTCCCGCTTCGGTACCAACAACAAGTGGGGTACTTTCCCCTCCGTATCCGTGGGCTGGAACTTGACGAACGAGCCCTTCATGCAGAAACGTCCGGAATGGTGGACAAACACCAAGGTGCGCTTCTCTTGGGGTAAGAACGGTAACGAGAATATCGGTAACTTCCGCTACACGGCCAACGTGCAGACAAACAACAACTATCCGTTTGGCCGCGGTGAGAGCCAAAAACTGATATTTGGTACCAAGCCGAGCATCACGCCTAATGCCGACCTGCGCTGGGAGGAATCTGAACAGTACGACTTGGGCTTCGACTTCGGCTTCCTGAACAATGCGGTGACCTTCTCTATCGACTACTACGTGAAGAAGACCAACGGCATGTTGAAGGAAATGCCTATCCCCTCTTACCTAGGCGAATCCAGTCCTTGGGGTAACGTGGGTTCGATGAAGAACTCCGGTGTTGAAATGGAGCTGGGCTACCGCATCGTTAAGCCCGACTGGTCGTTTGGCGCATCGGCCAACTTCAGCTACCTGAAGAATGAGTTGATCGACCTGGGTAACGCCGACGGCTTTGAAATGAGAGACAACGTACACATCATCGGTAATGTGTCGCGCGCCGAGAACGGCTATCCTTATCCGTACTTCTATGGCTACAAGACAGCCGGCATCTTCCAGAACCAACAGCAAATTGACAGCTACGTGAACAGCAAGGGCGAACTGCTGCAACCCAATGCACAACCGGGTGACGTGATTTTCGTAAACCTTGATGGAAACGATGTTATCGACGATGCCGACAAGACCATGATTGGTAAGGGCACACCCGACTGGACGTTTGGTATCAACCTGAACGGCAGCTACAAGAACTTCGACATCAGCATGCTGATTTCCGGCTCCATCGGCCAGGACATCCTCGACGTAACCCGCCGTCTGGACTGCCGCTATGTGAATCTGCCTGCCGAGTTCATGGACCGTTGGCACGGCGAAGGCACCAGCAACACGATGCCGCGTTTCACCTGGACCAACGACAACGACAACTACCGCATCTCCGACCTCTACGTGAAGAACGGCAATTATGCCCGCATCAAGAACCTGCAGATTGGTTACACGTTGCCTAAGGCATGGACCAACAAGTTCTTCGTAGACCGCCTGCGCGTGTATGTGGCAGCTGAGAACCTGCTGACCATCACTCCGTACGACGGCTTGGACCCCGAACTTGGCGGCGACGAAAGCTCCAACGGTATCGACCGCGGCTACTATCCGCAGGCACGTACCTTCACTATCGGACTTAATCTTGGTTTCTAATACATTAAAGACAATACAGATATGAAAAAATACAAGTTATACAGTTTAGCCGCTGCTGCCGCCCTCACCATGGGGCTGACCTCCTGCGGCGAAGATTTCTTGACCGAGGAGCCGGCGAGCAGTGTTTCCATCGATGGATATTACACCACGGAGGCACGCATCCAAGAATCCATGGTAGCCGCTTACGACCCCTTGCACTGGTACGACTACTTCAACGGCTGGTGCCCGCTGAACTTCATGTGGGACTGCATGGCCGACGATGTTTACGTAGGCGGCAGTAACGTGACCGACCAGGCACAGCTGCACCTCATTTCGCAGTATCAGTCTGACCCGAACAACAGCATCGGCGGCCTGTGGAGCGCCAACTACTCCGGCATCAACCGCTCTATCCGCTTGATAGACAATGCCACGGCATCCGACCTTCCTGAGGCAACCAAGAACCAATACATTACCGAAGGCCGTGCACTGCGCGACTGGTACTACCTGGTGCTGTGGAAAACGTGGGGCAACATACCTTACTACACGGAGAACCTGACGCCGCCCGACTACTTTGCCGAGCAAATCAGCGCAGACCAAGTATATAACAATGTAATCACAGACCTGGAAGCCGTAATCGCCATGAACGCGCTGCCCATGAAGCAGACGGACGAATGGTGCGGACGCATGACGCAGGCCACGGTGTACATGATGTACGCCGACATGGTGATGTACCAAAAGGACGAAAACCGCTACCAGAAGGCTTACGATTACATGAAGGAGATTATCAACTCCCAGCAGTATGACCTGGTAGCCGGTGCCGACTACGACCAACTGTTCTCTTATGAGACGGAGTGGACGGACGAGATTATCTTCGACATCAACTACATTGCCTTGGGCGGTAGCCGCGACTGGGGCACAGCCAACGCTCCCGGCGGTACAGTATATCCGGCCATGATTGGCATAGACGGCTTGAATTACAACGGCACGAACAAGGGCATCATCAATGGCCCGTATGCCGAGTTCCAAACCGGCGGCTGGGGCTTCGAACCGGTAGCCAAAGAGGCTTACGATGCTTTTGAGGAAGGCGACCTGCGCCGCGACATCGCCATCCTGAACATGGACAAATACATCAAGGATATGGCCGAACAAGGTGTAACCGTTACCTACGGAGGCCGCTACCAGAACACGGGCTTCTTCCTGCGCAAGTACTTGGGTCGCCCGGGCGGCAATGCAGGCTGCACAGGCTCTGCCGACATGAACTGGGACAACAACCAGCACATCTACCGCTTTGCAGAGACGCTGCTGAACGCTGCCGAACTGGGTATGAACATCAACCCGGGTGAAGCTCAAGGTTACTTCGACCGCGTACGCCAACGTGCAGGCTTGGAGCCGCTGCCTCTGAACATTGATAACATCATCAACGAGCGTCGTCTTGAACTCGTAGGTGAAGGCAAGCGTTACTTCGACCTGGTACGTACCGGCAAGGCTGCCCAGGTATTGACAGCCGGCGGCGGCGTGCTCTTGGAAGACAAAGCTACCATGACTTACACTGCACCGGGAACTGCCATTCCGCAACGCCCGGCATGGACGGAAAACAAGAAGTTCCTGCCCATCCCGCAAAGCGAAATCGAAGCTTCGCAAGGCGTCATCGTGCAGAACCCGTATTAATGAGGCACACAAACACAGTTCAATAGGTATCTAAACAGGATACACACGCAAGAGGGTGGCAACCATTCAGGGGTTGGCACCCTCTTTTTATAGTCCCCAGCGCAAACAGACGATTTACCATGCGACAAACGGACCGTTTACTATACGGCAAACAGACGATTTACTATACGGCAAACAAGCATATTCCCAAGAAAAACCCTAACTTTGCCCCCGTAAACCGTTCCCCTAACCCTAAACGACGACACAGACCTATGCGAGTAATCCTCATCAACACCTCCGAGCGCATCGGCGGAGCTGCCATAGCCGCCAACCGGCTGATGGAAGCCCTCAAGGGGCAAGGCATCAAGGCCAAGATGCTGGTGCGCGACAAGCAGACCCAAAGCAGCACCGTAGTGGCGCTCAGGCAAAACTGGCGCATGGTAGGGCAGTTCGTGTGGGAGCGCGTAGTCATCTGGGCAGCCAACCGCTTCAGCCGCCAGAACATCTTTGCCGTGGACATTGCCAACACGGGCAACGACATCACCTCGCTGCCCGAATTCCAGCAGGCCGACATCGTCCACCTGCACTGGGTGAACCAAGGCATGCTCTCGCTGAAAGACATCCGCAAGATACTCGACTCAGGCAAACCCGTGGTGTGGACCATGCACGACATGTGGCCCTGCACCGGCATCTGCCACTATGCCCGCCGCTGCGACCACTACCGCACGGCCTGCCACAACTGCCCCTACCTGGCCGGCGGACGGCAGAACAAAGACCTCTCCGCCACCACCTTCCGCCGCAAGCAGACCCTCTACGCCGGGCGGCAAATACACTTCGTCACCTGCAGCCGGTGGCTCGAGGGGCAGGCACGGCAGAGTGCCCTGCTGCAAGGCATGCCCGTCACCAGCATCCCCAACGCCATCAACACCAACCTCTTCCGCCCGCACGACAAGGCAGCGGCACGTCGCAAACTACAGTTGCCCCAGAACATGCGGCTCATGCTCTTCGGCTCCGTCAAGATAACCGACAAGCGCAAGGGCATAGACTACCTCGTGAAGGCCTGCCGCCTGCTGGCCGACCAGCACCCCCAGCTGCGCGACCGGCTGGCCGTGGTGGCCTTCGGCCGGAACTCCCAGCAGCTGGGCAGCCTGCTCCCCTTCAAGGTCTACCCCTTGGATTTTGTGACCAATGACCACCAGCTGGTAGACATCTACAACGCCGTCGACCTCTTTGCCACCCCCTCGCTGGAGGACAACCTGCCCAACACCATCATGGAGGCCATGGCCTGCGGCACCCCCTGCGTGGGCTTCAACGTGGGCGGCATACCCGAGATGATAGACCACCTGCACAACGGCTACGTGGCCACCTACCGCGACGCCGGCGACTTTGCCAACGGCATCTACTGGCTGCTCACCGAGCCGGGCTACGACAGCCTCTGCGAGCAAGCTGCCCGCAAGGCCGCCACCCACTACGCCGAAAGCGTGGTGGCAAAAAAGTACATTGATCTCTACAACAAGCTCTAACCCCCTGCGCCCATGCTTCACCACCCCATCCCCAGGTTCAGCGTCATCACCGTCACCTACAATGCCGCCGACGTGCTGGAAGACACCATACAAAGCGTCATCACCCAGACCTACCACCACGTGGAATACATCATCATCGACGGAGGCTCTACCGACGGCACCCTCGGCATCGTGCACCGCTACCGCGACCGCATCGCCCTCGTCGTCAGCGAGCCCGACAAGGGACTGTACGACGCCATGAACAAAGGCATGGCCCGCGCCACGGGCGACTACCTCATCTTCCTCAACGCAGGCGACAGCTTCCACGAAGACGACACCCTGCTGCAAGCCGTGCACAGCCTTGCGGGACAGGAGCTGCCCGACGTCATCTACGGCGAAACCGAGCTGGTGGACCATGAAGGCCACTTCGTGCGCATGCGCCGCCTCCGTGCCCCCCGGCAACTCAGCTGGCGCAGCTTCCGCCAAGGCATGCTGGTGTGCCACCAGGCCTTCTGGCCCAAAGCCTCCCTGGCCCCCCGCTACGACCTGCGCTACCGCTTCTCGGCCGACTTCGACTGGTGCATCCGCATCCTGAAGCAAGCGAAGGTGATGCACAACACCCACCTCACCCTCATCGACTACCTCGACGAAGGCCTCACCACCCGCAACCACCGCGCCTCCCTGCTGGAGCGCTTCCGCATCATGACCCGCCACTACGGCTGGCCCGCCACCCTCCTCCTCCACGCCTGGTTTGTGCTGCGGGCCGTCATCAAGAAGTGAATGCGCTGCCTGCTAAAAATGCTGCCGATACCCCAAAGAGGGATACCGGCAGCGGTCTTGAAATTGCAATACTATGTTTTTCTGAAAACGGGAGGATTAATACACCCTGTCCAGCACAAGTTTTCCTTGCGCATTAAGTTGCAGTTGTGGCCCATCAATAAGTACCATTCTGTCCGCTGTCAATTCTTCCAGCA
>CASELH010000037.1 GCA_949288715.1 uncultured Bacteroides sp.
AAAACGACAAAGTATAACTTTAATTGGTATTTTTGCAGAGAATATGGATGGCGCACTTTTCAATTAGTAGATGGATTACTTTTCAGTTAGTATCTACACGCCACCTCCAGGCGTTTGTGTATAAGCCATTTTTCAGGCGTCAGGTCGCTTATCTTTTTGAAATCCCGCTTAAAGGTCGCAAGGCTCCGGCCCGTGTAGTGCGCCAAATCCTCCAGCGTGAACTCATACATGTAGTTTTTGTTCATGAAGTCCAGAATGTCTATTTTCCACGGCTCGTTGAAGTCGAACAGCATAGGCGCGAACCGCTTGTCTATGTGCAGCAAAGCCAGCAGCCCTTCTTGCAGCTTCAGGTGCATGAAGTCGTCCTGCGGCTTCACCTCCGGGTCAAAGAATGGAGTCAGCGAGGCAAACAAGCTGGTTATCTCCGCCGTCTTGGGCAGCTTCATTACCTCCGGTGTAAGTTTGGGCGTATTGCCGGGCAACTTGTACCGGCCTAATTTCGAATGCATCTCCCGCAAGAAGTTGCGAGTAAAGTTCAGGAAGATACCGCAATACCGCTCGCCGTTGAAGGTCCTTTTATACATGGTGATGTGGTGGTCGCGGGGAATGAACACACACTCTCCCTTGCCTACATGGATTTGCTCCTTGCCGTTGTCCAGCACCATCTCGCCGGAGTACACATAGTTCATCGCATACTCCCGCGAACGGTGAACGCAGCCGCTAACGTCGTCGTAAAAGAAGCTATAGAACACGTCCTCATAGTTGAAAATGAGCTTCAACGGGCCGGTGTTCTCTTCCGCAGTCTGTTTCTGTTTCATACTTTTCCCTCCTGTAAGTCAAGGCAAAGTTACAAAATCCCATTCATATCCCCATTGCCATGCGGCTCATTTTTACACCGCCAAAGGCTTTCCGCCTTTGCGGGCAATCCTCCCGGGAACAGGAGCCTGCGGCTTTCCCCATTTTTATTTACACAAGAAAAGAAAAATCCTTATATAACAAAATAAGAATTTGCCACAAGAAGACAAAATACGCGCATATCAACCACACTATATACCAATGCGATACTATCCTTCGTTATCCTCATTTTTTACCTTCTTCGTTCCTCCTCCGTACCCCATTCGTACCCCATTCGGTATTGCTTCGCTCACGACTTGTCCCTATAGACCGAAGGTGAAACGTAGGAAATATGGACAAGACAGGTAATAAAACCGACCAAAGTGACACATCGGCACACACGAAATGCCCGCCGGAAGCCGCGCATTGGGAAAAAAAGAGTAAATTTGCAGCAATTAAACCACATCTTTCACTGAACGGGCATGAAAACAATCTTACTCATGGTGGGGCGGACGGTGGAGCCGCACTTCGCGACGGGCATCAACGACTATGTGACGCGCGTGAAGCGCTACCTGGCGTTTGACACAGAGGTGATACCCGAACTGAAGAACACGCGCAGCCTCTCCGCCGAGGTGCAGAAGGAGAAGGAGGGCGAGCTCATCCTGAAAGCCTTACAGCCGGGCGACGTGGTGGTGCTGCTGGACGAGGGCGGACGGGAGATGCGCTCGGTGGAGTTTGCCGACTACATGCGGCAGAAGATGAACACCGTAGCCCGGAGGCTGGTATTCGTCATCGGCGGGCCATACGGCTTCTCGCCCAAGGTGTATGGGGCGGCACACGAAAAGTTGTCGCTGTCGCGCATGACCTTCTCGCACCAGATGGTGCGCCTGGTCTTCGTGGAGCAGTTGTATCGCGCCATGAGCATACTGCACGGCAGCCCCTACCACCACGAATGAAGGCAAGAGGCGGGAAACATAGTAAACATTCACCCATAATAAACAACGAATCAATGAAAAAAGCACTTATTTCGGGCATCACCGGGCAAGACGGTTCTTTTCTTGCCGAACTGCTGTTGCAAAAGGGATATGAAGTACACGGCATATTGCGGCGCTCGTCGTCGTTCAACACGGGGCGCATAGAGCACCTGTATTTCGACGAATGGGTGCGCGACATGAAGCAGAAGCGCCTCATAGAACTGCACTACGGCGACATGACGGACAGCAGCTCGCTTATCCGCATCATCCAGCAGGTGCAGCCCGACGAGATATACAACCTGGCCGCCCAAAGCCACGTGAAGGTGAGCTTCGACGTGCCCGAATACACCGCCGAAACCGACGCCGTGGGCACCCTGCGCATGCTGGAGGCCGTGCGCATACTGGGACTGGAGGGGAAGACGAAAATCTACCAGGCCTCTACGTCCGAACTGTTCGGCAAGGTGCAGGAGGTGCCGCAACGGGAGACGACCCCCTTCTACCCGCGCAGCCCCTACGGTGTGGCCAAGCAATACGGCTTCTGGATAACCAAGAACTACCGCGAGAGCTACGGCATGTTTGCTGTGAACGGCATCCTCTTCAACCACGAGAGCGAACGCCGGGGCGAGACCTTCGTCACCCGCAAGATAACGCTGGCCGCCGCACGCATTGCCCACGGCCTGCAGGACAAGCTCTACCTGGGCAACCTCGACGCCGGGCGCGACTGGGGCTATGCCAAGGATTACGTGGAGTGCATGTGGCTGATGCTGCAGCACCCCGTGCCCGAAGATTTCGTCATTGCCACGGGCGAGATGCACACCGTGCGCGAATTTTGCACCCTGGCCTTCCGAGAAGCCGGCATCGACCTGCGCTGGGAGGGCAACGGGGTGGATGAGAAAGGCATCGACACCCGCAGCGGCAAGGTGCTGGTGGAGGTGGACCCCAAATACTTCCGCCCCGCCGAAGTGGAACAGCTGCTTGGCGACCCCACCAAGGCCAAGACCCTGCTGGGCTGGACCCCCAGGCAGACTCCGTTCGACGAGCTGGTGCGCATCATGGTGAAGCACGACATGGAGCAAGTCGGTAAAAAATAGTCCCCAAGGAGCGGGTTTTTGCAGGCAAATGTTTGCGTTCTTCGGGGAAAACCTTATATTTGCACAATTTTCAACTTGATGTGCAATAAACATGGAACAAAGTTTTATAGCCTATATAGAAAACAGCATCAAGACCAATTGGGACCTCGATGCACTGACCGACTACAAGGGCGCCACTTTGCAATACAAAGATGTGGCCCGCAAAATAGAAAAGCTACACATCATCTTTGAAGCCAGCGGCATCCGCAAGGGTGACAAGATAGCCGTGTGCGGGCGCAACAGTTCGCACTGGGGGGTGACCTTTCTGGCCACGCTGACCTATGGGGCGGTCATTGTGCCCATCCTGCACGAGTTCAAGGCCGACAACATACACCACATTGTGAACCACTCGGAGGCCAAACTGCTCTTTGTGGGCGACCAGGTGTGGGAGAACCTGAACGAAAGCAACATGCCCCTGCTGGAGGGCATCATGCTGATGACGGACTTCTCCATCCTGGTGTCGCGCAGCGAGAAGTTGGACTACGCCCGGGAGCACCTGAACGAGATGTTCGGCAAGAAATATCCCAAAAACTTCCGCAAGGAGCACATTGCCTACCACCAGGACCAGCCGGAGGAGCTGGCGGTCATCAACTACACGTCGGGCACCACAAGCTATTCCAAGGGCGTAATGCTGCCCTACCGCAGCCTTTGGTCGAACACGACCTTTGCCTTCGAAGTGCTGCCCCTGAAGCGGGGCGACAAAGTGGTCTCCATTCTGCCCATGGCACACATGTACGGACTGGCTTTCGAGTTCCTGTATGAGTTCTCCGTGGGGTGCCACATCTACTACTTGACGCGGATGCCCAGTCCGAAGATTATTTTCCAGGCATTTGCCGAAGTAAGGCCCAACATCGTCATCTCCGTGCCCCTCATCATAGAGAAGATTATCAAGAAAAACGTGCTGCCCAAGCTGGAGACGCCCACCATGAAACTGCTGCTCAAAGTGCCTTTTGTAAACGACAAGATAAAAGCCACGGTGCGCGAGCAGGTGGTGCAGGCTTTCGGCGGAAACTTCACGGAGGTTGTCATTGGCGGAGCCGCCTTCAACCAGGAGGTGGAGCAGTTGCTGAAGATGATTGATTTCCCCTATACCGTGGGCTACGGCATGACGGAGTGCGGCCCCATCATCTGCTACGAAGACTGGAAACGCTTCAAGCCCGGCTCGTGCGGCAAGGCGGCACCGCGCATGGAGGTAAAGATAGACTCTCCGGACCCGGAACATATTCCCGGCGAAATCATTTGCCGCGGGCCCAACGTCATGCTGGGCTACTACAAAAATCCGGAAGCCACGGCTGAAGTACTGGACGCGGACGGGTGGCTGCACACGGGCGACCTGGCCTTGATGGACCACGAAGGCAACGTCACCATAAAAGGCAGGAGCAAAAACATGCTGCTGGGTCCCAACGGGCAGAACATCTATCCCGAAGAAATAGAAGACAAGCTGAACAACCTGCCCTACGTGGCCGAGTGCATCGTGGTGCAGCAGAACGACAAGCTGGTGGGGCTGGTCTACCCGGACTTCGACGACGCCTTTGCCCACGGCTTACACCCCGAAGACATGGAACGCATCATGGAAGAGAACCGCCAGGCGCTGAACCTGGAACTGCCCGCCTACTGCCAAGTGTCTAAAATGAAAATATATCCGGAGGAATTCGAGAAAACGCCTAAGAAAAGCATCAAGCGCTTCCTCTATCAGGAGGCCAAAGGATAAGTAAGTTATTTCACACCACAATTCCATGAGATTTTATCCAAGACTACAGCTTTTGACCTTACTGTCCCTGCTTATGGCAGGGACTCTTTTTGCCCAAGACAAAGAAACGGCCTCTGCCAAAAAGCGACCGGGCATCAACCTCTCCCTGTGGAAAGGCATCTCCACCCAACGGGCGGATACTACGGGCAGCACTTTCCTTAACATCGGCATATTCTCCTCCATGAATCGGCTGGCTGGTGTGGGGATAAACCTTATCGGCGCTGTGACGAGGACAGACGCGAGCGGCATGCAACTGTCCGGACTTTCCAACATAACTGGCGGGAGCCTGCGAGGCGTGCAAGTGGCAGGCATTGCCAACATCAATGGCAATGACCTGGCCGGCGTGTCGCTGGCCGGACTGACGGGGATTGCCGGGAACAACGCATGCGGAATCATGGCTGCAGGACTGACCAACATTGCCGGCAACCAAAGCCGGGGAGTATTGGCCGGAGGGTTGCTGAACGTGAGCGGCGATCAGGCCTCGGGCATTCACCTGGCCGGACTGGCCGACATCACGGGGGAAGACTTCAAAGGCATCGCCATAACCGGACTGTTGGGATTGGCAGGTGGAAACGCAAAGGGCATGCAGCTTTCCGGACTGGCCAACATAGCCGCTGCAGATGCCGTCGGCATACAGTTGGCCGGGCTGGGCAATGTGACGGGAGGCACCTTGCAGGGAGTGCAGCTAGGCGCCGCCAACATGGCTGTCCGCGCCCGTGGCCTGCAGATTGGCTTGTTCAACTACTACAAAGAGAGTTTGGATGGTTTTCAGCTGGGACTGGTAAATGCCAATCCGCATACGCGCGTGCAGCTCATGCTCTTTGGCGGAAACGCCACTAAGCTGAACATCGGCGCGCGGTTTAAGAACCGCCTGTTCTACACCATAGTAGGCGGCGGCACGCATTATCTGGACTTCAGCGACAAGTTTTCAGCCTCCCTATTCTACCGCGCAGGACTTGCCTTGCCGGCATGGGGACGATGGACACTGAGCGGGGATTTGGGCTACCAGCATATCGAGACGTTCAAAAACAAGAACCTGGGACTGCCCCCGCGCCTCTATGCCCTGCAGGCGCGCATAAACCTGGAGTGCCAGCTTACCGACAAGTTTGCCCTTTTTGCCTCAGGCGGATATGGGGGAAGCCGCTATTATACACGCAATGCCACCTTCGACAAGGGGGCACTTGTAGAAGGTGGCATCATCTTGTTTTAGCCGGAAAAAGCCGGAGTTGCGGCAATATTCCACTTATTGGCGTTCCTTGATAAAGCCCGTGCGGTAAGCGACGAGCAGTTTTTCCAAGTCTTTGATTTGCGCGCGGAGCTCGACACCCTTATCGGTATCCTTCACCATCATGCGCTGGGAGTTGAACTCCACCAAGAAAGTAGTCGACTTGATGTCTTGCCCTTCTTCTATGGCCTTCTGCCGGCTCTGGAAGGGTTCATGCTGCACCAGCTGCAGTCCATGGGAGTGGTAGACAAGCGTGTAGCCGGCAATACCCGTTTCAGGCTGGTAGGCTTTGGAGAAGCCCCCATCGATGACCAGCAGTTTGCCGCCTGCCTTGATAGGCTTCTCGCCCTTCAGCGTTTTCACAGGCACATGGCCGTTGATAATGTGGGCATGCGGCCCCGGAGTTACGCCAAATTCCTGCAAAATGCGGTCGCACACTTCAGCCTCGTTGCGTAAGGCATAGTAATAGCCCTTGGTTTCCTTCTGGGCTTCTTTGTCGGTAAGGAAGTAGCGCTCGAAAGTAGCCATCTTGTCTTTGTCGAAAGACGGAGCATCGGGGCCACACCACATGTACCACACGTAATCTTGGGCAAACCTACGCTTCTCCACATCGTCTTCATCGAAATAGGCAGCCCGAATCAGCTGGTCGGTCTTTTCCAGCAAGTGCTTTCCCCAGTATTCCTTGCCCGCAATGCGCACATGCTTGAAGCCGCCATCAGCATCGAGGGGCACAGAAGCATGATAAAGCAAATTGCTATTGCACACCAAGTACATCCCACCATAAGTAAAGAGGCAGCGCATGTGCTTTTTCAGCTTCTCGCTGTTGACAAACGAGGCGTGTATCTTGTCTACAATCTCCTGCTCTTCGTCAGAAAGCCGGTAAGGGTCGGCAGGGTCTACCGTCGGGAAGTTGGTGTCGCGCAGAGGGTATTCCTTGCCCTCGCATACCAGCACTCCGCGCTGCCAGTCTATCTGATGCAGTAACTTGCGGTTCGCCATGTCAAAGTCCGGACGGCGGTCTATAATGGCAGCCTCCAGCTTGAACTGGATGATGGTGATGGCCTTGTGCATCTGACTGATGAGGCGCAAAGTTTTCTCACTATAGTTAGCGTCGGCATAGTTGGTCTTGGGGGCAAAAGCGGCACAGGGGTCATCGGCATAAGTCTCCATGGCAAAAGTGGCGAGCGGGAGGAGGTTGATGCCATAACCGTCTTCGAGCGTGGCCAAATTGCCATAGCGCATAGACAGACGTATGACATTGGCCATACAGGCATCATTGCCCGATGCTGCCCCCATCCACAGGATGTCGTGGTTGCCCCACTGGATATCGAAGTTATGATAATCGCATAAAGTGTCCATAATGATATGCGCGCCAGGCCCGCGGTCGTAAATGTCGCCCACAATATGGAGCGAGTCTATCGTCAATCGCTGTATAAGGTTGCACATGGCCACAATGAAAGCATCCGCCCGCTTGGTAGAGATGATGGTGGAGATGATGACATTGATGTAAGCATGCTTGTTGGGGTCGACGCTCGATTCGTGCAGCAATTCCTGAATGATGTACGAGAACTCATGAGGCAATGCCTTGCGCACCTTCGAGCGGGTATATTTGGAAGATACATTCTGGCACACCTTTACCAACTGATTCAGGGTTATCAGATACCAATCGTCCAGCTCAGTCTCTTTGGCTTTCACCAGCTGCAGTTTTTCTTCGGGATAGTAAATGAGGGTGCACAATTCTTTCTTCTCATTTTCCCTCAAGGTGTTGCCGAATATCTCATTCACCTTGCGCTTCACGGCGCCCGAGCCATTCTTCAGCACATGCTGGAAAGCCTCGTACTCGCCGTGGATATCCGTCAGAAAATGTTCCGTGCCTTTGGGCAAATTCAAAATGGCTTCCAGATTGATAATCTCAGTACTGGCATCGGCAATGGTAGGAAAGCTACGCGACAATAATTGCAGATAGCGCAAATCTTTTTCAATGCATTCAGGAGTAATATTTCCCATGGCTTCAAATCTTTATTGTAAAACGATGCCCTAATTTAAGAAGAACATCAAGATAATCTGAACTAAAATAACCCTTAAAAACATACATAGCGGATAGACTGTGGCATAGGCCACCGAGGGGTTGTCGCCCGGAATAGTGTCATTGGCATAGGTCAAGGCCATTGGATTGGCCATACTGCCACACAACATGCCGGTCACAGAGCCGAAATCCACCTTTATCCACTTGAAGGCTATGATGCCTACAATCAATACCGGCACTACAGTCAGCACAAAGCCCGTGCCTATCCACACCAGGCCTTCGGGGCGGAATACCGTCTCAAAGAAGTGTTCACCGGCATCCAGCCCCAGACATGCCAGATACATGGCCAATCCCAAAGCACGAAGCATCAGGTTGGCACTTCGTGTGGTGTAGGTTATCATGTGCAGGCGCGGACCGAAAGTCCCTATCAAGATTCCTACAATAATGGGACCGCCGGCCAACCCTAGTTTCACAGGCGCACTGATACCGGGCAATGCTATGGGAATAGCCCCCAGCATCAGTCCTAAAATGATGCCAACAAACACGGCTACCAAATTGGGCTCTTTCAGGCTTTTCACTGCATTGCCCAGCACTTTCTCTACATTATGAACGGCGGCGGCTTCGCCCACTACCGTCAGGCGGTCGCCCAATTGCAAAGTCAACTCTGCCGTGGCCAGCAACTGCACGCCACTGCGATACACACGTGTAATGTTGATGCCATAATGGTTGCGCAGATGCAGAGAGCCCAACTTCTTGCCATTCAGTTCGGGACGGGTCACCAAGATGCGCATGGATATCAGCTTGCTGTCAATGGCATCCCAGTCTATATCCTCCTTATTCCAGTCAGTATGCTCCTGCTCGCCGAAAAGCACAGTCAGCGAAGAGGCGTTTTTATCGGAAGTAATCACCAGCAGGCGGTCACCCTCCTCAATCACTGTTTCCGAAGTAGGGATACTCACTTTGCCATCACGCCACAGGCGCGAAATGACAAACTTAGGGTAATTCAATTCGCCCAGCTCCTTGACGCTTTTATGAAACACGGCAGGGTTATGCACTTGGAAAGCGCCTATATAAGTATGGTTGTCGTTCTCTTTATCTTTCAAAGCCAAGTCTTCGGGCTTCACCAGCAGCTTGCGCATAAGCAATATGCCCAGTATCACCCCCACTACCCCCAGCGGATAAGTAACGGCACAGCCCAAAGCCGGCGTACTGGCATCCAGCCCCAGCTGCTTCAGCATTTGTTGCGCGGCACCCAGGGCAGGCGTATTGGTTGTGGCTCCACAAAGTATTCCCATCATGTCGGGCAATGAGATGCCGGCCACACAGCTGCCCGCAATGGCCATCAAAGTGCCGACCATAACTACGCCTATGGCCAACATGTTCAACTGGATGCCCCCTTGGCGGAAAGAACTGAAAAACCCCGGCCCTACCTGTAAGCCTAATGCATAGACAAAAAGTACCAAGCCGAAACTTTCCGCATAATTCAGCATCTGCGGGTCGATGGACAAGCCGAAATGCCCGGCCAGGATACCCACAAAAAACACGAATGTCACCCCCAGCGAAATGCCGCCTAAGCGCACTTTGCCCAACCCCAACCCTATGGCCGAGATGAGCGACAGCACAATGACCGCCTGCAAAGGCGAATGCTCTACGAACAAATTATATAACCAATCCAAAGTCTGCTACGAATAAAAAAGCAGCCACCTGTTTTCCGGGATAGCTGCTTTTATCAAAAACTGTAGTGGATACGAGAATCGAACTCGTGTTCCATGCGTGAGAGGCATGTGTCCTAGCCGCTAGACGAATCCACCAACTTAATAGTACACCCTCAGGGACTCGAACCCTGGACCCACTGATTAAGAGTCAGTTGCTCTACCAACTGAGCTAAGGGTGCTTGACGCGGAAGCTGGGGGATTCGAACCCCCGGTACGGAAATCCCCGTACGTCAGTTTAGCAAACTGGTGGTTTCAGCCACTCACCCAAACTTCCTTCCTTTTGTTTTTATTCTTTCTTAAAGCCTGCACTTTTTTGAAATGCGGTGCAAAGGTAGAGTAAACTTTTGGACTATGCAAGCTTTTCGCCCATATTTTTTCAACTTATTGAAGCAATACTTTCCTTAAAAGGGTTATCTTTGCACTTGAAATACCATAAACCAAGAGTATGGATACATTATTGAAACAGACTATCGACCTCATTGCCAGCACCCAATACCCGGAAATGACAGCCGAAGGCAAAAAACTGTTGGAAGCCCTCCTCATACGCCGGGAAGCAGAAAAAGGGAAAATCATGCTGAAAGAAGGGGAAATCAGCCGCCACATCGTGTTGGTGGGCAAAGGTATGTTGCGTCAATTCTACTATAAAAATGGGAAAGACCTCACCGAGCACTTCTCCTACGAAGGCAGTGTGATAATCTGCATAGAAAGCACCCTCAAGCACGAGCCCACCCGGCTGATGGTGGAAGCCTTGGAGCCTTCCATCGTATATATGCTGCCCTACGACCGCCTGCTCCAGGCCACCGAAACCTCGCGCGAGCTGAACATATTTTATCGCAAGCTGTTAGAATACTCGCTCATCGTCTCCCAAATAAAAGCTGACTCCTGGCGCTTCGAAACGGCAAGCGAGCGCTACCAGCATCTGCTGAAGAGCCACCCCGAAATTGTGAAGCGCGCACCTATGTCGCACATCGCCTCCTACCTGCTCATGACTCCCGAGACGTTGAGCCGCGTGCGTGCCAATCTGCAATAAATCCCTAAATACATTTAACCATAAACCATTTAAAACTGATTGCGTATGAAACAGATGAAAATTACAGCACTGCTGCTCGCCGCCGCCCTCATGCTGGGCAGCTGCGGAACTATGAACTATACTGCCAAGGGCGGAGCCATCGGAGCAGGTTCGGGTACAGCCGCCGGAGCCATTATAGGCGGCCTGATAGGTAAAGGCAAGGGAGCCGCCATCGGTGCGGCTGTAGGTGCGGCTGTAGGCGCAGGCACCGGTGTCATCATCGGCCGAAAGATGGACCAGAAAGCTGCCAAGGCCGCCGAAATAGAAGGCGCGCAGGTGGAGCAAGTGACGGACACCAACGGCTTGCCCGCCGTAAAAGTTTCGTTTGCCGACGGCATTCTGTTCGACTTCAACTCCACCACCTTGAGTAATGAGTCGAAAGCACGTTTGCGCGAATTGGCCGAAATACTGCGCGACGACACCACTACCGACATAGCCATCATAGGCCACACCGACAAGGCCGGCACCTATGAGGTGAACATGAAGTTCTCCAAAAACCGTGCTTATGCTGTAGAGAACTATCTGCAGGATTGCGGCGTATCGCCCGCCCAGTTCAAGCAAGTGACGGGCGTAGGCTACAACGAATATGACGAAAGCCTCACCGCCGCCGAGAACCGCCGTGTAGACATCTATATGTATGCCAGCGAGGAAATGATTCAGCAGGCTGAAGCACAGAATTAGGCACAGCCGCCCTGTTTTTGCTACTTCATAAAAAAGCATGGCCAGTCTTAGCCATGCTTTTTTTATAGCCTTATGCACGCGCTCAATACCGATGCTCGCCCTCCTTCTCCATCTCCTCTGCCGTAATCTTGCGGCGGTCGATGCTGCGCCAGGCGTACCAGATGTAAGCCAGCACAAAAAGCACCAGAATGGAGACGTAGGCCATGGTCTTCAGCGTAAACAGGCTGGAGCAACTGTTGGCCAGCGTCAACGAGCTTTGTAAGTCGGCAGTAGAGGGATAGTAGGCCGTATCGTTATAGCCCGCGATAAGGAACAAGGCCAGCACCGTGAGCACCGTTCCCGCCCCGGCAAACCAGATGCCTTTGCGGAACGCCGGCTTCCACAACGTGCGGGCAATGCCCCACAGCACGCCCACCACGCCAAGCAGGAACACAATCAGCACCACAGGCATGGCCAGGAAGTTGTGCAGATACTTATAAGGTTCCATATAGATTTCCCCCGTATCGGGACGCACGGCAAACCCGTCGGCCACCAATATATAAATAAGGAAAGGCAGGAAGCAAAGCAGAAACAGGGCAGCATTGCCCCACAGCTGGCGGCGGCAACGGCCGTCCAACTCGCGGGCATCAATGTTATTCACGAAGTAAAGAATGCCCAATACCCGCGCCAGGAAGCACACGGCCAGCCCGAGAACGATGTTCCACACATTGCCCAACGCGTCCAGCCCGTGCCAGCCATTGGCCCACCGGCTGATGACCGGCATGCCCAAGTCCGCCATATTCCCCTTATCGATGTAGAAAGCCGACCCGGTGAAGAATGTGGCCACCGCCGCGCCCAGCAGTAGCGGGCCTACCACGCCATTCAACGCCAGGAAGCAGCGGTAGGTAGTCTTGCCTAGTAGGTTACCAGCCCTCGATTGGAACTCATAGCTCACCGCCTGGAGCACGAAGCTGAACAGGATAATCATCCACAACCAGTAAGCCCCGCCGAAGCTGGTGCTGTAAAACAGGGGAAACGAGGCAAAGAACGCCCCGCCAAACGTCACCAAGGTAGTAAACGTAAACTCCCACTTCCGCCCCGTGGAGTTGACCAGCATGCGGCGCTGCTCCTCGGTCTTGCCCAACGAGAAGATAAGGGAGTTGCCGCCCTGCACAAACAGCAGGAACACCAGCAAGCCGCCCAACAGGGAAATGATGAACCACCAATAGTGTTGCAGAAACGTATACATGTTTTCCATATGCTTTTTATTCCGTTAGATTATACATTCAGTTGTTGTTCAGGGCCTTTGCGGATGGCCTTCAGCATGATGCCGATTTCTGCCACCAGCAGGATGGTGAAAAGTGCCAGAAAGATGAAGAAAGTGGTCTGCACGGAGCCAACCTCCAGGCGCGACACCGATGCACACGTGGGCAGCATGTCCTGTATGGTCCACGGCTGGCGCCCGCACTCGGCCACCGCCCATCCGGCCTGCCCGGCCAGGTAGCCCAAGGGAATGGTAAGCATGGCCACCCAGTGCATCCAACGCATATCAGCCAAAGGTTTCCGGTAAACCAGGAACAGCACCACGGCAAAGAACAGAATGAAGTATCCGCCCAAGATGACCATGATGCGGAACATGTAGAAAGTGAGCGACACATTGGGCACCAGTTCGTTCACATCCTTGATGTAGCCATAGCCAAAGAAAGGCATGTTCTCCTCCAGAGTTTGGCGGGCGCTTTGCGCTACCTTGTCATTGCCCTCCGCCTTGGCGGCACGATAGTCGGCAAAAGCGGCGATGGCCTTCCTGCCCCGCTCTATTTTCTCTTCGGCAGACAAGGCCTGCGTGCCGTCCTTCAGCATGTATCCGCCCTCCAGCAGGTCGTTGATGCCGGGCACAAAGGCATCGGCCTCACGTTCCGCCAGCAGGGAAAGCATTTTGGGGATTTCTATACGGAACAGAAAAGCGTCTTCCCCGTCATCGGCCGTCTGCTTATCAAGGTTCAGAATGCCAAAAGCCACCAACCCCGCACCCTGCGTGCCTTCGTAGTAGCCCTCCATGGCAGCCAGCTTCATGGGCTGCTTCTGCGCCACCTGGTAGCCGGAGCCGTCGCCCGTCCAGGCCGAGAGCAGGGCGGCACACAAGCCTGTCCAAGCAGCTACCTTGATGCTCGACAAGGCAAACTCGCGCTCGCGCCTGCGCCACAAATACCAGCAACTGACACCCACCACGAAGATGGCACCCAGCACCCAACCCGACAACACGGTGTGGCAGAACTTGTTGACCGCCATAGGCGAAGTGGCCACGGCCAAGAAATCCACCATCTCATTGCGCGCCGTGTCGGGGTTGAACGTCATGCCCACGGGGTTCTGCATCCAGGCATTGGCCACCAATATCCACCAGGCGGAAATCGTGGCTCCCAACCCCGTAAGCCAGGTAGAAGCCAAGTGAAAGCCCTTGCTCACCTTGTTCCAACCGAAGAACATCACGGCAATAAACGTGGCTTCCATAAAGAAGGCCACAATGCCCTCGATGGCCAGCGGCGCCCCGAAGATGTCGCCCACAAACCACGAGTAATTGCTCCAGTTGGTGCCGAACTCAAATTCCAATATCAGTCCCGTAGCCACGCCGATGGCGAAGTTGATGCCAAACAGCTTCATCCAGAAGCGGGCAGTACGCTTCCAAAACTCGCGGCCCGTGCGGTAATAGATGGTCTCCATAATGCCCATCACCACAGCAAGCCCCAGCGTGAGCGGCACAAAAAGCCAATGGTAGATGGCCGTCAAGGCAAATTGCGCCCGCGACCAGTCAATCAAAGAAGAATCGATGTTTTCAAGCATATTGTTCAAGTATTTAGTAAGGATAATGCAATGATTCAGAGGGAGCGGCACGCTCTATCAGCTCGTTGCCCACATAGCCGCCCTTGTCGCCGCCGGCAGCCTCGCCCAGAAAGTCAGGAAAGAAAAACAAGCGCAGCACCACGAACATGACAAACAGCTTCAGCAAGATGATGAGCCACAGCACGCGCCCCCACGTCATCTGCCGGAAGCCATCGCGGTAAAAGCACCATATAGAGATGATTGCCTGCTTCATGATACCAGATGTTTTTATAGTCCTTTTTCCAATACTCAACAAATATAAAGGCTTTTCCGCAAACTGCCAAACGGAGTGCGGAAGAAAGGATTTGATTTCAAGTTAAATCTAGGCCTAACTCTTTCAAAAAAGCATTATGCCTGTTCCGAGCATCTTCAATTTTATCATCTATGGCTACAAGTTGTTTATGCACCTCTGCTAAGTCAATAGGCGCTTCTTCTTTAGCGATACTAACATAACGGGATATATTCAAATTATAGTCGTTATCCTTGATTTCGGACATAGATACGCAACGGGAGTAGCGTTCAATGTCTTTCCTATATTGATATGTCTCTACAATTCTTTTTACGTCCGTATCGCGCAATGCATTCTGCCTTTTTCCTTTTTCAAAATATTCACTAGCATTAATAAACAACACATCATCGTTCTTCTTGCATTTCTTCATCACCAAGATACAAACAGGGATGCCTGTGGAATAAAACAAATTGGCTGGCAATCCAATCACTGCGTCAATATTGCCGTCATTTAAAAGTTTTTTGCGGATGAGTTCTTCTTTGCCGCCTCTGAACAATACGCCATGCGGTAAGATAATAGCCATCGTTCCATCTTCACGCAAGAAGTGGAAACCATGGAGCAGGAAAGCAAAATCAGCAGCAGATTTAGGTGCAAGACCATAATTCTTGAAGCGAAAATCTTTCCCTAACTCTTCGGTAGGCTCCCAACGATAACTGAAAGGAGGATTGGCTACGATAGCATCAAATTGCATTTTCTTGGCAGGATTCATCTCATTTAAAAGTTCCCAATCGTTCAGCAATGAGTCGCCATGATGTATTTCAAACTCTGTATCTTTGACCCCATGCAGCAGCATGTTCATACGGGCTAAGTTGTAGGTGGTAATATTTTTTTCCTGCCCGTAAATCTTGCCAATGCCATGTTTCCCCATTTCGTGGCGCACATTCAATAGCAAAGAGCCCGAACCGCATGCAAAGTCAAGCACCCGGTCTATTTTTGTTTTCTTTCCTGCCATTGGATTCTGACTATCCAATGATACAATTTTAGACAGAATGGAAGATATCATCTGGGGAGTATAGAATTCTCCCGCTTTCTGCCCGGAATTGGCGGCAAATTCACCAATCAGATACTCATAAGCATCACCCAAAGAATCCGTTGAGGTTGAGAACTCTGAAATTCCATTCGCTATTTCTGTAACAACCTTACAGAGCATGGTGTTTCTTTCTTCGTATGTCTTACCCAGTTTGTCGGAGTGCAGGTTGATTTCCGAGAACAATCCACGGAAAGAACTGTCGAACGATTGTTCTTCGATGTACTTGAATCCTTTTTCCAAGGTATCCAGCAATTCCTTGTCCTGTGTCCGGGCAAGTTCTACAATATTCCCCCACAGGTATTTGGGCAATATAACATAATGAGCCTTACGGCGCATTTGTTGCTCGAAATCAACAATATCACCGGGATTTTCCTCATACCAGATTTGTAGAGGAGTATTTACCTTTAATTTAGTCATGACATCCTGGGAAGGCTCAGGATAATCAGAACCTAATTCTTTTTTTACCGCCTCTTCATATTGTTCTGAAAGATAACGCAGAAAAATGAACGAGAGCATATAGTCGCGAAAATCATCGGCCATCATGGAGCCACGTAGTCTATCCGCTATTGCCCAAAGGGCTTTCCCTAATCTATGTTGTTCTATGGCTGTCATATTCTATATTGTTCAATTATTACGTAAGACAAAATGATATTTTCCCATCAATGCATTAAATACATCAATAAGGATTTGTTTATTGTCGGGCACCATCACACCGGCTTGTGGATAGTAGACTTTCTGATGCGTCAAGGCATTGATGATATCCGCCATTCTTCCTGATTCTTCCGCAAATCCGATTTGTTGAAGGACATACTGAAATTGTCCGACTCCCAGAAAAGAAGCGATATTCTCAAGAATCTGCCTCAGTAAAGCCAAATGATATACTTCCAAAGAATCTTCTTGGATAGCCGTATCCAATATTTGCAAAACCCTCAGGTGATAAAGCAAGACACTGTTCCTGGGATTCGACAATTCGTATTGTTCTCCCATCTTCTCAAGAATCGAGATTTTGTATTTATTGCTCTCTCCTTTTCGTTTGGTTCTGAACTTATCTGCCTTTTCACCTTTGGACAACCAGTCACTAAGAATTGTAGCCAGCCCGATATGGTGCGTAGTGATGATGATCTTTTTTCTTTCAAAATGTTTTTCTATCAAGTTCATCAACGTAAATGCCGTGATGAAAATATTGTGGTCGTCCATGCTGGAGACAGGGTCATCAATAAAGAAATAATCGCTTTGCTCTCCCGTCCAGCTGTCCACTTCTATCAATGCCAAGAAAAAGCACCATATAAATATACGTTCTTCACCTCTTGATATTTTTACAGAGTGTTGCTCTGCATCTCCTTTCATAAAGAAAGAGATTGAATCAAGTCCTTGTTCCGGATTGTCATGAAATTGAAAAATGAAGTCGTACTTCGGATGGTAGGGTTTCAATTTCTCCATGACATCCAGTTCGTTCAACTGACTGTGATATTGGTTTAAGCTGCTGGGAATGACATTCAGTTTAGTATGTTCATTGTCCCAAACAAACAAGTCCTCACTGAAAGCATTGTAATAGACTCCAGTCTGATGTCCCTGCTCATTCCTAGCAGCTTCCTTATACTCAACGGAAAGGCGTGTCTTGCCCGTTGCGTTGAAGGCATAAATCAGGAAAATATTTTCCGAAGCATCTTTTATCTGTGTGGCTATCTGTGACAAGTCCATATACTTACAATTTAAATTTTAGGAAATAATTGTTGCATCAATCCCTTTTTGTGTTCTTTCAATATTTCTACTTTCCGAGAGGTCGCCTCTATCAGTTCATCAAGAGAAAACAAGCAATCTACTATTTTAAACTGTTCTTTTAATCCTCCATCTTCTTCTATTGGAATAAAAACATTAATTTCTCCGATTGTCGTTTTAGATAAACTTGGTACGCCACCTGCTTCGTTATATTTATACCAATCTATTTTTTGGAATATTAGATATAAGAACTTTGGAAGGCAATTGAAAAAAGAATGCGTATAAAACAATGTATCTACAGTCCAAAATTTTCCTGTGATAAAAATAGGTCTATCAATAGTACCTTTTCGTCCTATACAAACACTCTCACCATCATATAAAAAATCATTAACTGAAGTCATATATCCACCAGAGCCATATACAGGAATATCACCTTTACTTAAGTGTTTGTAATCCTTGCCGTTTCCGATGCTACATAGATTTTTCATTTTTTTCTCTACCCACCCCTTCGTTCTTTGAAATTCAGGAAACCTCAATTCAGGCACATTTTCCCCATCTCTAGGGAACAATCGTTGCATCAATCCTTTTTTATGCTCTTTCAATGCCTCTATTTTACGATTGGTTGCTTCAATCAAATCATCGAGAGAAGAAAGGCAATCGGCAATCTTTTGTTGTTCAATAGGTGATGGATATACTATTATTGTGTTTGTAAGTGCCTTTTTAGATATTGAACTTACCTTTGCTCCTTGAATTAAAGGTAATAATTGGTTGTGATATTGTGTTGAATTAAAAAAGTGCCCTAAATATTTAGGTGCAAACGAAATTTGAGGCCTTAACCAAAAGGTATGAAGCCCTGATAAAATTCTCTTATTCCCAACATTCTGTATTTCAGATGCTTTTCCTACAATCTCATCTTCAGCCGTATCAGCTATAATGATATCACCATTTATTGCTATGTCGTTACTTGTGCATTCTATATCTTCATTGATGTAGGGAATAGTTTCTCTTTGGGCATCTATGATACTATTATATTTCACAAGGACATCTCCATAATGAATATTTTGATATTCCCCATGCTCATAATTTAATTGATTACGAGAATAAGTGTTTGTACTCAAAAATATAAATATATCTTGTATTTTTGCTTCATCCCACTCTACAGTGTTGTGAGAAAAACATAGTTGAGGTATCAATTTTACATTATTCTTCATACGCCGACAATCCTGCTATTTCCTCACCTTCTGCTTTACGTTTTAATAGGGGGATTAAGTCCGCCATCAATGCCAATTCCTTCTTGGAGCGGGCTTTCCATCCCAAATTGAGCGGGGCAAGCAAATCGTTCAATTTCTCGGCATCAAAAATCTTTCGTTCCATGATGCCATCAATAAATTCATTCAAAGACTCAGTGGTAATCCCATACTTTTGTGCAATAGAGGCCACTTCCTTCGCATATCTCTCTGCCTTGAAAAGATTGTACCCCTCTTTGATTTCTTGTTCCGTCTTGCCGCTTACCGCTTCCAAACTGTTGATATAAGCAATGATATCCTCGCGTTCGTCCATCAGATTGGAGTTTGACAGAACGATGTTCACCAACTGCTCCCGTGTCAGCCTTACCTTGACTTCACTGCCGCCATACTGCTTAGCTATGAGGTCCATGATATAGTCGTAATCTATCATGGCCGAAGCAAACAAGACGAATTCAAAGTCCAAATCCTCAACCTCGGGAGGTACGGGCTCTGAACTCTTTTCCCGTTTCTTCTTCAGACTGTAAGCCAAGTTCAAATAAGCCCCCCGGAAAGCAAGGAGGTCATCATCTGTAAAGCCATAGTCGGATGGAGGGTCAGACACAACAGCCGTAGCCGCTTCATCCGTACAGTCAACGTATTGATCGAGTTGTGTTTTATAGCGTTGTACTTCTTTGAAATGATTGATAAAACCTACTTTCGCTTCATCCCCTTGCAAGTTGGCCACTTCGGAAGCATTGAATTCCAGATTGTATGACTGCATAAAATTTCGCAATCCGGCCACCGCTTCCTTGTATTTCTTCTGAATGCTTGAAGCCGGCTCTACCAGCCATATTCGTTTTGCGACATCTTTATTCTCTGTTCCCGAGAATAAAGTAATGGCTTTGTCCACAGCATCTTGTTGACCACGGAAATCCAAAATGTTTCCGTATGGTTTTGTATCATTCAAGATACGGTTAGTACGAGAGAATGCTTGTATCAAATGATGGTAAATCAGTCGTTTGTCTACATACAATGTATTCAGGAATTTTGAATCGAATCCTGTCAACAACATATCGACCACAATCGTAATGTCTATTTTGTTCGCATGCGGATAATCTTTATTGCTGTATTGTTGGTCTTTGATGCGTTGCTGAATATCCTGATAATAAGCATCAAAATCATCTATGACATGATTGGTACCATATTGCCGATCGTAGTCATCTATAATTTCCTTCAGTGCCTGTTTCTTTCTTTCGGGTTCCTGCTCATTGTCTATCTTTTCCTGCTGCAAATCCTCCTGAATCTGCCTGATGTCGGGATTCCCTTCAGCTGGCGGGGAGAACACGCAAGCCACATTTAACGGCTCGAATGACGGGTCTTCTAATTTATATTGTCCCTGCATCTGCTTGAACAAATGATAATACTCTATGGCGTCATTGATGGACGAAGTAGCAAGAATGGCGTTAAAACGCCTTTCATGAGTGGCTGTATCATGTTTGGCCAGAATCGTTTCAACGATAGCCTGCTTTTTGATGCTGCCATCTGCCCTCCGTGGATTGTCTTCACTCGGCTTGAAATAGTCCACGTGAAAGCGAAGCACATTCCTGTCGTCTATGGCATTGGTAATGGTATAAGCATGCAGCTGCTTCTCAAAGATGTCTTCGGTTGTCTTATAAGACGCAGTTTCACCATTGATTTTCGTATAAGTGGCATTCGTGTCAAAAATAGGCGTTCCCGTAAAGCCAAAAAGCTGTGCGTTAGGGAAAAACTCCTTAATAGCCTTGTGGTTATCCCCAAACTGGGAGCGATGGCATTCGTCGAAGATAAAGACAATGCGGCTGTCTTGCAACGGCATCAGCTGTTCTTTATAATTTTTCCGGTTATTAGGGTCTAAAGCAATACCCAATTTCTGGATAGTGGTAACAATCACTTTGTTCGCATAATCGGTAGACAGCATCCGGCGCACCAACGTAGCGGTATCGGTATTTTCCTCCACGCAATTCTCCTGAAAGCGGTTAAATTCCTGCCGTGTCTGGCGGTCAAGGTCTTTACGGTCTACCACGAACAAGCATTTTTCGATATCCGGATTATCTTTCAATAGAGTAGCGGCTTTAAATGAAGTCAGGGTCTTGCCGCTTCCTGTCGTATGCCAAATATAGCCATTCCCCCTATTCTCTTCAATGCACTTCACAATGGCTTTTACCGCATAAATCTGGTAGGGGCGCATAATCAGTATTTTTTGTTCGCAGGCTACCAGCACCATGTAGCGACTGATCATCTCGCCTAAATGGCATTTAGGAAAGAATTGTTCGGCAAAAGAATCCAAGCAAGCTACTTTTTTGTTGTCTTCCCTTGCCCATTGATAAACAGGCAAGAACTGTTCCTCGGCATTGAAATTGAAATGCTGAAGATTGTTATTGGCAAAATAATAGGTATTCGAATAGTTGCTGACAATGAACAACTGCATGAAGCACAGCAAGGTGTTGGAATATCCATTGCCAGAATCGTTCTTGTAATCCACAATCTGCTGCATGGCACGGCGTGGACTTACATCCAAGGTCTTCAATTCCACTTGTACAACAGGCAATCCGTTGATAAGCAGAATTACATCGTAACGCTGGAAACTGTTCTTGGTGTTTATCCGCAACTGATTGACTACCTCATATTCATTTTTACACCAATCTTTGATGTTAACCAATGTATATTGCAAAGGGGTACCATCTTCGCGTATGAACGTATTCATTTCGCGCAGACGCTTGGACGAAGCAAAAACATCTGAATCAGTTATTTCCTTCAATAACCTATTAAATTCGGAATCGGAAAGGTTGACACGATTAAGGCGTTCAAATTTCTTACGGAAATTTCGTTCCAATGTAATTCTGTCACAAATATCCGGACGATATGTATATTTCAACTCTATCAGTTTATTGATAAAGTTTTCTTCTATTTCCCTTTCTCTAATCATACTCTATTGGATATTTGATTTGTAACTATTTTTTATACACTCACTTGAAAATACCTTGTTCTTCAAGCACTTCTTTTATTCAATTCATGGGTTTATTCATTCCCTTTATCTTGGTTTTGTTTACAAAGATAGTAAATACCATTGAAAAAAAGAAAAGAGAAAGAAAACTCTCCCCTCTCTCTCTTCTCAAACTCATCCCAACGCCATCCATTCAAGCACAGATAACCACCTATGACACCGCATAGCAACCGTTACCAAATCAACAATCAACAGTAAGCCCCAAAGCTGATGTTCCCTCAATTATTGTATGAATATTTCCATTCACACAAATTCTGCCTGTCAAACAAACAAATGTTTACATCAAAAATTCTCATTCTTCTCTTTTTCTTACAAAAAACGGCTAAAGGCACACTCATAATCCTTTCTAATCCAGCATATTACCGCAACAAATACCCCCCAACTACATACCACCTCCGATTCTCCTCCTTACCAAGTCCTTACCAACTCCTATAAAACTTCGGCGTATAGGATAGGAGGTGGACCGTAGAAAATGCGGACAGGATACGGACGAGAATAGGGTAAAAATGGCTTTAAAGCAGGTAATTTTGTCAACACATTTCCTTCTCCCCTACGCATATGGGCGGCAAGACCGTGCCAAGAGGAGAAGTGGTCGGTTTTTCAGCCCTGTTCGGCGACGAAAAGGCCGGGCTCGTCTATCGCAATTGCACGAACACGATGCCGCTGCTATTTTTGTATCGGATTTGATGAACAACCATAAAGACCAACGATATGACAAACCTAAAAAGATTGACAGTGATAACGCTCTGCCTGCTGGGTTGCAGCCGCTTGTCAGCGCAAAGTGCCGACGGCGCGCAACCTGCAGACACGCTGCCTGCACGGTGGAACTTACAGACGTGCATAGACTATGCCCTGGAGCACAACATCACCATCCAGCGCAACCGCATCAGTGCCGAAAGCACGGAGGAAGATGTGAAAACAGCCAAAGCCGAATGGTTGCCCGGACTGAGCGGCAGTGTGAGCCAACGCGTTGTGAACCGCCCGAACACCACGAACGGCACCATCATCAGCGGCGACAACATCACCACCAGCCAAAGCAAGACATCGTACAACGGCAGTTATGGTATCGATGCCAACTGGACACTGTTCAACGGCGGCAGCCGCGTCAACACCATCAAGCAGCAGAAGCTGAACAGCCGCATGGCCCAACTGGCCGTGACGGAAAGCGAAAACAGCATACAGGAAAGCATCATACAGCTGTACATGCAGATACTCTATGCTGACGAGGCAGTGAAGGTGAACCGCAGCACCCTGGAGGTGAGCCAAGCCGAATATGAACGTGCCAAGCAGCTGTATGACGCCGGCAGCCTCTCCATAGCCGACGTGGCGCAACTGGAGGCGCAGGTGAGCAACGACAACTACCAGGTAGTGACCTCGGAAGCCACCCTGCAAGACTACAAGCTGCAACTGAAGCAACTGCTGGAGCTGGACGGCATGTATGAAATGGACCTCGACATCCCCCAGCTGGACAACAGCGACGTGCTGCACCCGCTGCCGCAAAAGGAGGACATCTACCGCATGGCGCTGGCCCTGCGCCCCGAAATAGAGTCGGGCAAGCTGAACATCGAGGCTGCCGACCTCGGCATCAAGGTGGCCCGCGCGGGCTACATTCCCTCCATTAGCCTGACGGCAGGCATAGGCAGCACCAATGCCAACGGCAACGACTTCACCTTCAGCGAGCAGGTGAAGCAGAACTGGAACAACTCGCTGGGTGTCACCCTGAGCATCCCCATCTTCGACCGCAGGCAGACCAAGAGCCAGGTGAACAAGGCCAAGCTGCAAAAGCAGACCAGCCAGCTGGACTTGCTGGGCCAGCAGAAGGAACTGTATCGCACCATAGAAAGCTACTGGCTGGATGCCTACAGCGCGCAGAAGCAATATGAAGCCGCCGTGCAGCAAGTGAAGAGCACGCAGACCAGCTACAACCTGGTGAGCGAGCAGTTCAACCTGGGCATGAAGAACACCGTGGAACTGCTTACCGAGAAGAACAATCTGCTCAGTGCCCAGCAGCAACTGCTTCAAGCCAAATACATGGCCATACTCAACACCCAGCTGCTGCGCTTCTACCAAGGGCAGCCGGTGGAACTGTGATGAAATAGTCAGTAGCTGGTAGCCGGCAGATAGTAGTCAGCATAAAATGACTTGTAGGGAAACCAGTTATTTATTCCGCAGCATCCTTCCTACCTACTACTAACTACTAACTACTGACTACTGACTACCAACTACAGAATTCTATAATGACAAATATAAAGATAGGTATGAAGAACAAAAAGAAAATCATCCTCTACGTCCTCATCGCCGTCGTGGTGGTGGGCGGAGCCATCTGGCTGTTCGGAGGGAAAAAGGCACAAAGCAAACTGGTGTACGAAACCGCCGTCGTAAAGAAGGGCGAGATATCCGAATCGGTCACCGCCACGGGGTCCATCGAGCCGGTCACCGAGGTGGAAGTAGGTACGCAGGTAAGCGGCATCATCGACGAAATCTATGTGGACTACAACTCGGTGGTGAAGAAAGGGCAACTCATCGCCATGATGGACCGTGTGACGCTGGAGAGCGAAGTAGCCTCGGCACGCGCCGCCTACAACGGTGCCAAAGCAGAATATGAGTACCAAAAGAAAACCTATGAGCGCAACAAGGGGCTGCACGACAAGAACCTCATCAGCCAGGCCGACTACGACCAGTCGCTCTACAACTACCAGATGGCCGAGAGCAACTACTCCTCGTCGGAGGCCGCCTTGCAGAAGGCCGAGCGCAACCTGTCGTACACCGTCATCACCTCTCCCATAGACGGCGTGGTCATCAGCCGGGCGGTGGAGGAAGGACAGACCGTGGCTTCGGGCTTCGAGACGCCTACACTGTTCACCATTGCCGCCGACCTGACCCAGATGCAAGTGGTGGCCGACGTGGATGAAGCCGACATAGGCGGCGTGGAGGAAGGACAGCGGGTGACGTTCACCGTCGACGCCTATCCCAACGACGTGTTCGAGGGCCGCGTCACACAAATCCGCCTGGGCGAAGAGACCTCCACATCGACCAGCACCACCACGAGCACCGTTGTGACGTATGAGGTGGTAATCAGTGCCCCCAATCCCGACCTGAAGCTGAAACCCCGGCTCACGGCCAACGTCACCATCTATACCCTCGACCGCAAAGACGTGCTCTGCGTGCCGGCAAGGGCCTTGCGCTTCCGCCCCGAAAAGCCGCTGGTAGATGACGATGCCGTGGTGAACGACTGCCCGGGCGAACACAAGCTCTGGACAATGGACGGCAACAATGTCTTCACGGCACATGCCGTAGAGACGGGCATCAGCAACGGCATCACCACCGAGATTGTATCGGGCATAGCCGAAGGCACCACGATAGTGACCGAGGCCACCATGGCCGGCCCGCAGGTCAGTGCCCCGCAAGGCGGAGCCGGCCGCAGCCCCTTCATGCCCGGTCCGCCCGACCGTGGCAACAAAAAGAACGGGGAGAAGAAATGAGATAGTAGAATATAGAAGTCAAGAAGTTAAGAAGTCAAGTAGAATAGTATACTGACCCAGGGGGCTCTACTCCTTAACTTCTGAACTTCTTGACTTCTTAACTTCTTGACTTCTAAAAAGAATATTATGAGCAACAAAGTCATAGAACTGCAAAACATAAAGCGCAACTTCATTGTGGGCGACGAAACGGTGCATGCCTTGCGTGGCGTGTCCTTCAGCATAGACGAGGGGGAGTTTGTCACCATCATGGGCACCAGCGGGTCGGGTAAGTCGACGCTGCTCAACATCTTAGGCTGCCTGGACACCCCCACGAGCGGCGAGTACCTGCTGGACAGCATACCGGTGCGCACCATGTCGAAGCCGCAACGCGCCGTGCTGCGCAACCGCAAGATTGGGTTCGTATTCCAAAACTACAACCTGCTGCCCAAGACTACCGCCGTGGAGAACGTGGAGCTGCCACTGATGTACAACCCTTCGGTGTCGGCAGCCGAACGCCATCGCCGCGCCGTGGAAGCGCTGGTGGCCGTGGGGCTGGGCGACCGGCTGGAGCATAAGTCCAACCAGATGTCCGGCGGACAGATGCAGCGCGTGGCCATTGCCCGCGCCTTGGTGAACAATCCGGCGGTGATACTGGCCGACGAGGCGACCGGCAACCTGGACACCCGCACGTCGTACGAGATACTCGTGCTCTTCCAGAAGCTACACGCCGAGGGGCGCACCATCATCTTCGTGACGCACAACCCGGACATTGCCCAATACAGCAGCCGCAACATCCGCCTGCGCGACGGGCACGTCACCGAAGACACGGTGAACCACGACATACAGGACGCTGCCAAGGCCTTGGCCGAACTGCCGCCCGACATTGACGACTAAAGGAAAGGATTCTTAATTCTTAATTCTTCATTTAACAAGATGAACGGAACCAACTTATTCAAAATAGCCCTGCGCGCCATCTCGAACAACAAGATGCGCGCCTTCCTCACCATGCTGGGCATCATCATCGGCGTGACGTCCGTCATCACGATGATTGCCATAGGCCAGGGCTCCAAGCTGAGCATACAGGAGCAGATATCGGAGATGGGCTCGAACATGATTATGATTCACCCCGGAGGCGAGATGCGGGGAGGCGTGCGCCAAAGCGCCGACGACATGCAGACGCTGGACCTGGTGGACTATGAGTCGCTGCGCACGGAGACCACCTTCCTCTCCGCCGTCAGCCCCAACGTAAGCAGCAGCGGACAGCTCATTGCCGGCAACAACAACTACCCCTCGAGCATCAGCGGCGTGGGCACAGAGTACCTGCAGATACGCCAGCTGGAGGTGGAGAGCGGCGAAATGTTTACCACGCAAGACGAACAGACTTCGGCCAAAGTGTGCGTCATAGGCAAGACCATTGTAGACAACCTCTTCCCCGACGGTCAAGACCCCATCGGGCAGATTATCCGCTTCAACCAGGTGCCCTTCCGCGTGATAGGCGTGCTCAAGAGCAAGGGCTACAACTCCATGGGCATGGACCAGGACGACATTGTGCTGGCCCCCTACTCCACCGTGATGAAGCGACTGCTGGCGCAGACCTACCTGCAAGGCATCTTTGCCTCGGCCCTGAGCGAGGGCATGACGGACTATGCCACGGAGGAAATTGCCGAAATACTGCGACGCAACCATAAGCTGAAGGAGACGGACGAGGACGACTTCTCCATCCGCAGCCAAGAGGAGCTGAGTTCGATGCTGAACACTACGACCGACCTGCTCACCACGCTGCTGGCCAGCATCGCCGCCATCTCGCTCGTGGTGGGCGGCATCGGCATCATGAACATCATGTACGTCAGCGTGACAGAGCGCACGCGGGAGATAGGCCTGCGCATGTCCGTCGGCGCGCGGGGCGTGGACATCCTGGCACAGTTCCTCATCGAGGCGGTGCTCATCAGCATCACCGGCGGACTGATAGGCGTGCTGCTGGGCTGCGGACTGTCGTTCGTGGTGAAGGCCGTGGCCGGGTGGCCGGTGTTCATCCAGCCGTGGAGCGTGTTGCTGTCGTTCGCCGTCTGCACCTTCACGGGCGTGTTCTTCGGCTGGTATCCCGCCAAGAAGGCGGCTCAGCTCGACCCCATCGAGGCCATCCGCTACGAGTAAGATAATGAAGGGGTTAGTATTCCCAGCTTTTCCCAAAGGCTGGGAATGCTGTTCCCACGCTGTGGGAAGTGTGTTCCCATGCCTTGGGAAGCGTGTTCCCTCGCCCTGGGAAGGTCGTTCCCACGCCGTGGGAACAAAAGCTCCCGCAAGGGATGATAATTTATCGGGCTGCGCTGTGCATTTGTTGGCACGCAGATGACGCAGACGGGCGCAGATGACCGCAGATTTATTTCTTTTCGTCATGCTGAACGTTAGTGAAGCATCTCCTAAAAGCAGGAGCAAGTAGGAGATTCTTCGCTTGCGCTCCCTTAGATTTGC